>JAFSYM010000016.1 GCA_017450005.1 Clostridia bacterium | reverse complement strand
GGTTCATCACGGAATTTTGTGGGATGGTAAGAAGCAAGTAAAGGTGGTGTCATCGCGAGGGAGGCAAACGCCGACCGCGGCGATCCGTTCCCCCAGCAGAGCGTAAAAACAAAAGCAAGGAGTACGGATTGCCGCGCGCCATAAAGGCGCTCGCAATGACAATCAGGGAAAGATTCATCTTATCCCACAAAAATCCGTGAAGAGGGGATTATTCAGCCGCTTCGTTCTGCTTTTTTGTGTCGGAGATCAGCTTCTTGGTCAGCAGACCGGAGATCGCGAGGAACACAATGATGACCGCGACGGGGATTGCGGGAACCCACGGCTTTTCCGTCACGTCTTTCAGCAGCGCGCCGAACGCCGTATACACGATCACCAGCGGAAGATTGCCGAGCGACGCGCCGAGCATGTAGTTTTTGAACGAAATGTTCATCGCGCCGAACAGCAGACTCGACAGGTCGCCGGGCAGGATGCCGGAAAACTTGACGACCGCCGTCATTTTCCATTCGTTTGCGCCGGCAAAATCCTCGATCTTTTTCACGGCTTTGAACCGTTTCTTGAGTGTGTCGACCATCCCTGCGCCCGTGAACCGGCCGAGGAAATAGGGGATAACCAGACTGAGCGTCATGCCGACCAGATTGGCGGCAAAAGCGATCCAGGGGTTCGGCAGCGCGAAGGCGCACACGCTCATCACGACGGCGGGCGGCAGGATCAGACAGAAGGATTTGACGACCATGATGCCGATCATCACCAGCGAGACGATCATCGTGCCGTTTGCGAATGTACTCAGCTTTTCGCTCAGCTGCGGGATGTTCTTGGCGTTGATGTCGTACTTCTTCATCAGGATGATACCGACGACGACCAGCGCGAGCATAACGATGCCGGTCACGATCTGCAATACTTTGACAAGTTTGCCGTAGTCTTTCTTTTCAGCCATGCTCCGCACTCCTCTTTATTATCTTTTGCGTCGGATAAGATGCTTTACCGTGATCGCTGCGCCGCCCAGCAGTGCGGCTGCGGCTGCTGCGCCGAACGTTACAGCGCGTTTGTAGTCGTATTCATCCGCGCTCATGAAGAATGAAAATCTGGAACGCAGACTTTTGCCCATCAGATCGTAGTAGCTCACGGTGTATGTCTCGAAATGCCACGGGTCGTTTTCGTCGATCTCAAACATGCGCACGCCTCTTGCACGGGCGGTGCCGTAGGAGCGGAACGACGCGCCGGGCGTCTGGATCATGTGCACGCCGTCGAGGTTGCACGTGAAATTGTTGGCGTGGTCGTGGCCGAACACAAGCGCGCACACATCGCCCTGAGCGCGGATGGCGTCAAGTTGGCCGAAGTCCGCATCGCACACGTCCGGGTATTCGTCCGCATAGCCGTCGGCGCGTTCCTGGTCGAGCTTGTACGGCAAACCGTCCGCCCCGCGCCACTTGACCGCGTTCGGATCGTCCTCGCCGCAGGGAATGAACAGCTCGGTGATCTGCGGGACGGGCACGTGCTGGAACATCAGCGAAGGCACCGGCTCCCCGCCGTTCTGCGCCCTCAGCGCATCGCTCCGGCGGCGGTACCATTCGATGGCTTCGGGCTTGACGTATTCAAATCCGCTGCCCGTACCGTCGTCCTTGCCGGCGGAATCGAGCATCCAGAGATTGAAAACGATCTTTTCGCCGTCGCTGCCGTAGATCGGCACATTGTACGTGTCGCAGTCAAGCTGCGGCTCGTCGCTGTTCAGACCGAAGAAATGTGGGTAATCTTTATAAAGATCGGCCTGCTCCTGCTTGGTGACGGGATTCAGGTCGTCGTGATTGCCAAAGATCATGCAGAACGGAATGCCGCGCTTTTCGATCGGCGCGAGCACATGGTACAGCGCCGACGTCATGTTGCGCAGAATCACGGAAAAGTCGTCTGTCTTCATGCCCAGGCGGTTTTCGTCCAGATGGTTGCCGTGGATGTTGTCGCCGGTGAGCACAATCAGGTCGGGGCGCAGGGCATCGTAGGCGCATTCGAGCATCTCGACCATTGCACGGCGTACAAAGTGCATATCCTGCACGTCGCTGACCTGCATAATACGCAGCTTGCGTCCTTTCGGGAAACAGATTTTACGTTCTACCTGCATTGTGTTACGCCTCCATTACTTTGCGCAGATATTGTACGGAAGCCGCGGCTTCCGCGTCCAGACGCGCGTCGTCCGCGCCGCCGGACAGGTCGCGCCACAGCGAGACATTTTTGCCGACAGTGCCGCCCATACGCACGAACGGTTCCATCACGACGTAGCCGTCATAGCCGATCTCGCGCAGCGCACTGCCGATCGCCGCCCAGTCCATCCGGCCGTCCGGATACGGGCAGCGGCGGTTCGCCTCGCCCACATGGAAGTGGCCGAGCGTACCCTTCGTGCGGCGGATGGCGCCGATGAGCGAATCCTCTTCGATATTCATGTGGAACGTGTCGAGCATCGCCTTGACGTTCGGCTTGCCGACGGCCTCGACATAGGCGACGTCCTCGGCGGAATCATTGATCATATACCCCTCGAAGCGGTTGAGCGACTCCATGCAGAGCGTCACGCCGCGGTCGGCGGCAAGGTCGGCAAGACGCCGCATGTTTTTGACGCTGCGCTCGAAGTCGGCCGCTTTGTCGAATCCGGCCGCGAAATCGACCGGCCAGTAGGAATACAGCGCGCCGCCGATGCGGTCGATGCCGGCCAGCTCCATCTTACGGAATACGTCGGCATAAAAAGCGAACGCCTTTTCAACCGCTGCCGTATCGGGTGAGGCGAGGTTGTGCTCAGGACGCGGACCGTAGCCGCCCGAAAGCAGAAGACCATGGTACTCGGCCGCACGCCGCAGCTCGCGGAACGTCTCGTCCGAGTCGCGGTCAAACGCGCCGCATGCGACCTCGAGCACGTCAAAGCCGAGTTTCCTGACTTTTTCGATATAGGGCAGGAAATCGCCGCCCCACTCCTTCGCCCAATAAGCGTAATAGATGCCGTATTTCAAAAAAATCTCCTCCACATTACAGTGTTATCTTATTATACAAAAGCGTTGTTTGACTGTCAAGATTTGCGTGTGCCGCACAGGCAAGACGTTACGCGGCGTCGCGCAGCGGATAGCGTACCTCGCACGGCACGGCGCCGTCCTGTTCGTATTTCCACTCGCCGCGCAGGAAGTCGCGCCCGCGGATTACGAGTTCGCCGTCGTAGACCTCGACCTCCACGCCGATGCCGGTATCCTTGTAGGGTTCGTTGTCGACGCCCGTCAGTTCCGTCAGACGCGGCAGGTAGGTTTCGGGGAAGCCGTCGTATGTGTGGAACGACCAGAACAGATACAGCGGCATGTGTGTGTGCCCGACAAAACAGAAAATATCGTGCTCCCGGCTGTACTGCGCGAACAGATTTGTCAGACGGTCGGTTTCATTGCCCTCGCCGTCGATCACACAGTCGGTCGGATAATGAGAAAAGACAAATACGGGCTTGCTGCGTTCGGCGGCGTCGGCCAGAACGCCTTCGAGCCACAGGAACTGCGCATCGCTCATGTACATCTCATATACGCGCTGCTGCTGCATGCCGAGCACGACGAATGTATAGCCGTCGATCACCTCGGCATAGTAAGGCGAGGTGAGGCGCTTGCCGAAAAACGACTCGGTGAAATCGAGCCAGCGCCGCTGGAGTCTGTCATAATTGCCCTGGCCGTTCCCGATATCGTGGTTGCCCATGACCGGCAGGACTTTTTCGCTGCGCAGGAACCACTGCACGCCGCCGTGGAACAGGAGATTCTCGAACACTTGACCGTTCATGGTGTTGTCGCCCAGGAACAGGATCGCGTCGTGACCGCTCTGCGCTTTGCGCAGATCCTGCAGCGCCTGGGTGAAGACCCGGTAACGCGGCAGGTTGTTGCTCTCAATGTGTACATCGGAAAGCACCGCAAAATTCAGCAGGCATTCGTCCGGTTTCTCCACGTCGTACGGCGTATGCTCGCTTACGCCGACATACAGCAGCATCACAGCCGTCAAAAGCGCGGCCGTCACGCGCAGAAATGCAGATTTCAAAAACATACTTTACGCCTCCCGGATGATTATTATATACAGTATACCATAAATCCCGTTTGCCTGCAATGCTTCAACGGCGTGAAAATGTCCGCTTTCCGGTGCTATCAGTCCTTCTTTTGGTACAGCAAAGACGCTATACTGGTTTTGCAGCCGGGGTTGATTGCAAAAGTGAACGTCCGATTTTGGACAAAAAAAGGGTTAGTTAGCGGACGCTCACGATTGCAAAAGTTATGTGGTATAATTGGTTTGGTCATGTTCTGCGGAAAGCAGGCAACTATGAGTCGAAT
The DNA here is from genome assembly GCA_017450005.1 of Clostridia bacterium. Taxonomy (GTDB): domain Bacteria; phylum Bacillota; class Clostridia; order Oscillospirales; family Acutalibacteraceae; genus UBA1425. Next base: position 8 of record JAFSYM010000016.1, on the reverse strand, counting down.
CAATTTAT
>JAFSYM010000154.1 GCA_017450005.1 Clostridia bacterium | reverse complement strand
CCTGCATAGGTTTTATATCGCCTTGCGGCGGCGTACAGGTCAAACCCTCTATCGCTGCCCGGATACGCTGCTTTGTGGCTTTGTCCATCTGATTTAGTGCCTTGATTGCCTTTTTCTTAAACTCAATGACCACGAAGCGGACCCCCCTTTATTCTTCTGTTTCTTCCACATACTCCATCAAATCGCCCGGCTGACAGTGCAAAACGTGACAGAGCCGCGCTATTGACCTATGGTCAAGCCCGCCTGTGCCGTTCTTTACCGCCGTCATCGTAGCTTGACCGAGTATTTTTTCTTTGCGGATTCTATAAGAAGTGTAGCCGTTATCTGAAAGCAGCTTCATCATCTTGTCATACACAATAGGCATTTTAATGACCCCCTTTCCATCATACACAGTATAGCATAGAATATGCACTATTTCAAGTGACAATTTTAACAAAAACATTCACAAAAGATTGTGCATAATGCCGATTGACTATTCACAAAGTTTAGTGTATAATGTACTCGTAAGGTTGAGGAACGGAACCGGCAAAGGTTAAAGAGTAACGTCGAGATTGCCGGGAAGTGCGGAAACGGATACGCTGAGAGCAAGAACACAAAGTGTCTAGTATACGTAAAGCCGACCGCCGCCGGTTCCACCACAGCCAAATAAAACGAAAAGAGGTACAGGAAATGGGAAACACGGAATTACTGGAAAAGGTGCAAATGCTCAAAGGACTGCAAAGCATCATCGAATCCGCCGAAGCGGAAGCCGAAGCCATCAAGAACGAAATCAAGGCGTATATGGTACTCATGGACGTTGACGAAATCCGCGCCGGTTTGTTCAAGGTGCAGTACAAGCCCGTCACCGGCAGCCGCTTCGATAAAGCGGAAATGATCGCCCGTTTCGGCGAAGACTGCTACAAGAGCTTCTGCAATCCCACCACGACGCGCCGGTTCTCCATCGTATGAGAAAAGCCCTTATCTGAACACCTCCACAGTTCCAGACAAGAGCCGCGCGCCACACCCCACGCAAGAGCGAAGCGGATAATTCTATTATAGGTTGTCCGCTTCGCAAAGTCAAGAAAAAGAAAGGAATATGTACCATGTTCAACGAATCTGAATTGCTCGAAATCCGCGCCCTGATCGTCGCTATCGACAAGCTGCTGCTTGACTGTGATATGCTACACGATCCCGATCTGCTGGGAAGTGCTATCACACTATCCGGTATGCTGAACGCCCTAACGGAACGCATCACGGGACAGGTTGACGAAGCGGCATAAAGAATCGGACGGCTGAAAAGCCGCCCTTTTCTTATTCGCCTATATACGGTTTGAACCACTCATATAGGGTAGAGCCGCCGGACGATCCGGTATTCACTACTTTTGTTTTTGCGGTTCCGGCGTTTGCGCCTGTTTTGCCGCTTTTTCCGTAGCTTTCCGGTATGCTCACCTGTTCTGTATGCGTCTTTATTACTTTCTGAAACGTCACTTTTATTTCCCGTGATCCTTTAACTTCCTTTGGAATACTCAATGACGTTAGCCCCATATCGTCATATGTTTTATCGCTTGTGACGATCTTCACGACATCTTTCTTTTCTCGCATCTGTAAAAGCCGTGAAGTGACTTCATCCACGCGCATAGGTGAAACGCCGTGACGTACTGCATGTGTTACAGGCGTATTCGTCAAAAACAGTGTCATACTCAGTTCAAGCGGTTTATTGGTCACGTTGTCACTGACGATATAGCCGTCTTCGACCGGGTACTGTGGAATATCGGAAGTGTATTCCTCGTCTGATTCTATTAGTGCATCAAATGTGATCCCGTCAATGCTGACAGGTTGCTTTATTGTCATGCTGTCTTGCTCCCTTCATTTTATGCCTTTCTTCGCCCCTGTACGGCGATTTTGTTCTGCGCGTCATCTAATGCGCCCGAAGCGGTCAAGCGTCGTTCTGACAGTCTCAGGCGGTCACGGCTGCCATATCTGCACCAAGTGTTCTATCGCGGATTTGTGATACCGTCGCAGCCGCCGTGAATAGCTGTCGTGTTTCTGTTCGTAGTCCACTGAATCCCCGAAGAAGATAAAGCAAATATCCTCCCATAGTTCAAAGTCAACGTACCTGTATATCAATACGTCCCGTTCGTTTATGTTGTCGAGCTGCTTTATATCCGCTTCGAGAGCTGCACAGTCGTTTTGCAGCTTTTCCGCAAAACCGGATAATTCCTTTTCATAGTCTATCTTTTTTGCTATCAACGCTGTTTTCCGATCCGGCAGCGGGCTTTTATTTTTCGGCATATCGGACAGCGTAAAGCCGCCCGCGCTTTCGATCTGATCCTGCATTCGTTCCAGTCGTTCATATCCCCGTTGTAGTGCTTCATTACGCTGCCAGAGGCTTTCTAACCGTCGTTTTACTTCCTCTATTGTCATAGCCGCCCTTCCTGCATTTTCGCACGTTCGGCATTATGACGCGCCGTCATAGTGGAGGTATGCCGCTGATTCTGTTACATCTTCCAGCCTTTTCGATCCGGTTTCGGCATCTTGCCGCCGTCCATGTGAACATGGTTATAATACAAGTAGTCAAATTCGAGGCGGTTATACCGCAACTGGAAGTCGTCGCCGTGATTCATTTCTGAAAGGTGTGCTGTTTCATGCAGAAAAACCAAATCGTGATGAACCTGCATATCACAGTCAAAAAGGCTTTCAGATAGCCCGATTATGCACCCGTCGTCCGTCACTTCCAGCGCATAACCGTATGTATTCCGCAATGCCTCCATCTGTTCCCAGTCTTTGTAGAGGTACACGCCCAAAAGTTTTGATTCTCCCGAAGCGGGTACATAGTGCATCATGCAGCGGGTAATAATGCCCTGAATCTGTTTGCGTCTGATCTCCGACGGTTCTTCAATGGGGATAATGCCGCACGCCTCCGCAATCGCGCACGTCTCGCCATAGGTCAAAAAAACCTGACCACCTTTGAATTTAAAGTCCTTCATATTGCTTTTCCTTTCTGTCATAATTATGGGCATTTAATCCTCACTGTCTTGATCTCCCTTTATTCCATATTCCCGTATAAGATTGGGATCTTTCAAAAAATTACAGAGAAATTTTATATGACGTTCTTCCCTTCGTTCTTCGTTGCACGTTCGGATATATGCTTCTACAGCGTTTTTGATCTGAATGTGTGTAAATCCAACGGTAATCAGGTTGAAGTATTCCGTATATGCTTCGGTCTTGCCTTTTTTGATCGGGTAATTGTTCCATACTTCATAGAATGAATCGCAATATTCTGATTTATTCTTGATATTCTCTGATATATTATCTATTCTATGACATAACGCCGTTGTGCCGTCCGTTATGTCACCCGTTGTATCACGTGTTGCATCACGGCTTTTGTTCCTTTCTCGGTACTGTTTCTGACGCGCTGCCTGTTCTTTTTTCTTTCTTGCATCCGCGAACATGCTTGCCTGTTGTGTCGTCCAGTCAGGAAGAAAATATGATCCAAACTCATCTTTACACAACCACTCCCACGACATCAGGTTATGTAGTGATTCACTCAAGGCATCTTCTTCAATACCCAATATGGACGACAAGCGCGAAACAGGGACAGGCTTTCCGGTTTTTTCGCTTGCGAATACTCCGTCAGGGTAGTTCTGCGCTGCCAGAGCATTCAGGAAGTGCCACACCGTAAAATCACGGTATCCGGTTTCCTGTTCGAGCATTTCTCGCACGTCTGGATTTAGGAAAATGTCAGAATATGACTTGAACCACGGATACACGACCATTTTAATCGCCTCTTTTCATCATGTGTTTTGTTCTGCAATTTTGCGAATGATCGACAGCACCTTTTCTGTTTCCGCTTCGTCAAATTCGTGACGCAGCTTTCGGCTGAATGTGCCGTCTGCAATTCCAAGTGCTTCCGCGATTTGCCAGTGCTTCACCCCTGCCGCCGCTGCCGCTTCCCGGATCTGTATGTTTTTCATGTTTTTACCCTCCTTTCACTTGACTTAACCGATTGAGTATGCTAACATTATAGCATATCATCAACATCAATGTCAATGCTTTTGATATGTCAGAACAACAACATATCATTATTGATAACTTTGGAAGTGATTTACAATGGAAGATAGCAAAAGAAAAGAAATCGGACAGCGCATCAACGCCGCGCTTGCCGCTGCCGGGATGAAGCAGAAAGAGCTTGCAAGTATTATCGGCGTACATGATAACGCGATCTCTTACTTTACAAGCGGTGCCCGAACGCCAAACCTTACACAAGTAATCGGCATCTCCCATGCACTACATGTTTCAACAGACTATTTACTCGGATTAACTGACATAATGACACCAGAAACGACGGTGCAAGCCATAGCGGATTATACAGGACTTGAGGAAAACGCCATTTCTGCACTTCATAGTTTTTATTTTAACACAAAGCGTTTGCAGTATATTCCGCATGTACAGGATTCTTTTATTGAACAGTTCCTTTTCTTAAATGGAATTATAGACAGTGTGTTTTCAGACAGTTTTCAAGGGATCAAAGAAAGCATTTATTTTCTGAGAAAACACGCTTTCAATGCCGAAAAAATATACAAATACATAGTAACTGAAAACGATCCTTTTTCTCCGTTATCGGCTGACGCGGAAAAAGAAAAAACACTTGCAAAAGGATATAAAGCCGAAATTCTTGAATGGTTTGTTTCGTTTTTGGACGAATACTTTTCGTCAGATTTTTCCGGACTAGATAACGCGGCAGAAGAATTTAAGAAAAAGCTAATAAAAGCAATTGACGAAAAGATAGAGCAAAAACAAAAATACACCGACGTCGTATAGCAGAGAAAAGAGGCGGTCAAAGTGGCGACAATTGAAAAGCGCGGGGACGGGTACCGCATCACGGTTTCCTGCGGATATGATACCGCCGGGAAGCAGATTCGCCATCGTATGACGTGGACGCCGGAACCGGGAATGACGAAGCGGCAAGAGGAAAAAGAGCTGCGCCGTCAAGCTGATCTGTTCGAGGAAAAGGCGAAACAGGGAACCGCCATCGACGGCAATATTAAGTTTGCGGACTTCGCCGCACTGTGGTTTGACAGCTTCGCCATGCAGCAGCTCCGCCCGAAGACTGTAGCGCAGTATAAAGCCCTGCTGCCCCGTGTCAATGCCGCCATCGGTCATATGCGCATGGATAAAATACAGCCGCTGCATCTGCTGTCGTTCTATAAGAACCTGTCTGAAACAGGCATCCGAAACGACACAAAGTACAGGTGCAAGGTTGATTTAAAAGCCATGATAAAGGCGCAGAACGTCACGCAAAAGGCGTTTGCCGCTTCGTGCGGTGTGTCGATCTCCGTTATCGAAAACGCCATCAAAGGCGGTAATATCGGCGCGACAGGCGCGGAAAAGATATGCAGCGCGTTCAGTGTGCCGCTTCGCAGCCTGTTTGACGAAGTGCAGACGAACGGCGGCAAGCTGTCCGATAAGACCATAAAGCACTATCACAACTTCATTTCCTCTGTGTTCTCTGCCGCCGTCGAATGGGGAACGGTTGACCGGAACCCCTGCGACCGGACGAAAACGCCCAAGACAGAGCGCAAGCCGCCGAAATACCTTGACGAAATCGAAGCGGCGCACATGCTTGATCTGCTGGAAGCAGAGCCGATACAGTACCGTACCATGATACGGACGCTGCTGTTCACGGGTATGCGGCGTGCGGAATTACTCGGTCTGAATTGGTCTGACGTGGACTTTGACACGCAGACGGTCACGATCTGCCGCAGCTCGCTTTATTTGCCGGATAGAGGCATCTATGCCGACGAAACAAAAACGGCATCCTCCGAACGTGTTATAAAATGCCCGCCGGAAGTCTTTGACGATCTGCGCCAGTACAGGAAGTACCAGACCGAAAACCGCTTGAAATGCGGCGACAGGTGGACGGTTTCAGACCGCATATTCACACAGTGGGACGGGAAGCCGGTACACCCGGACACACTTTCCAATTGGTTCCGGGACTTCATCAAAAAGACCGATCTCCCGCCGGTCACGGTACACAGCCTGCGGCATACAAACGCCACCTTGCAGATTGCAAACGGCGTACCGGTCACGACCGTTTCCAGCCGGTTAGGACACGCCACAGCAAACACCACGACGCGCATATACGCCCACGCCATCAAGTCCGCAGACGAAGCGGCAGCCGAAACGCTCAGCAGCATATTAAACCCCAAGACGCGCAGCGGAAAAGAGAAAAGCACGACTTCCTGAAACAGGTCAAGCCGTGCTTTGTTTTTTGTACCGATAAACCCCAGAAAACGCAGTTTTTCAGAAAATAAACCCCAAATAAACCCCAAGACGCGAAAAAACACCCGTTTCCGGGCAGCGGAAACAGGCAAAAGAAAAAGCCGCAAACCGTTGATAGTCAACGATCTGCGGCGTGGCGCGCTGCAAGGGATTCGAACCCCTGACCTTTTGGTTCGTAGCCAAACACTCTATCCAACTGAGCTAGCAGCGCATGTTGCTTCTTGCAACTGCTATATAATAGCACAATGTTTTTGAAAAATCAACACCTTTTTGAAAAATATTTTTGTTTTTTCTTTCGCGCGCTTCTTGCATTTCTCGCGCGCGCATGATACAATTAGATAATTTATAATATCTGCACAGGGGTGAATGAGATGGATTATACGAGCTGCAGCAAGTTTGCCAAAGAAGGTCTGACGTTTGACGACGTACTGCTGATCCCTGCCGAGTCGGACGTGCTTCCGAAGGAAGTCGATCTGCGCACGGAGCTGGGCGCCGGACTGATGCTCAACACGCCGATTATGACCGCCGCTATGGACACCGTTACCGAGTGCCGCATGGCGATTGCCATTGCGCGTGAGGGCGGCATCGGCGTGGTGCACAAGAATCTTTCGATCCAGAGACAGGCTGAAGAAGTGGACAAGGTCAAGCGCTCCGAGAACGGCGTTATCACCAATCCGTTTTTCCTCTCTCCGGATCATTTTGTTTATGAGGCCAACGAGCTGATGCACCGCTACCGCATTTCCGGCGTGCCGATCTGCGACGGCGAGGGCAAGCTGGTCGGCATCCTCACCAACCGCGACCTGCGGTTCATGACCGACTTCAACATCCGCATTGCGGACGTGATGACCAAGGAGAATCTGGTCGTCTCGCACATCGGCACCACGCTGGAAGAGGCGCAGCAGATCCTCATGCAGCACAAGATCGAGAAGCTGCCGCTGATCGACGACGAGGGGCACCTGTGCGGCCTGATTACCATCAAGGATATCGAGAAGAGCGTGCAGTATCCGCACTCTTCGCGCGACGAAAAGGGTCGTCTGCTTTGCGCGGCGGCGCTGGGCGCGACGGCGGACGTGCTCGACCGCGCGTCCGCGCTGGTCGAATCCGAGGTCGACGCGTTTGTGCTCGACTCCGCGCACGGCCACAGCAAAAACATCCTGAACGCCGTCAGCCGCGTCAAGGCTGCGTTCCCGGACATTCCGCTCATCGCCGGCAACGTGGCGACGGCGGAAGCGACCAAGGCGCTGATCGATGCGGGCGCGGACACGGTCAAGGTCGGTATCGGCCCCGGCTCCATCTGCACCACGCGCGTGGTTGCGGGCATCGGCGTGCCGCAGATCACGGCAATCTACGACGCCGCCAACGAAGCGGCCAAGCAGGGTAAGCCCGTGATCGCCGACGGCGGCATCAAGTATTCCGGCGAGATCGTCAAGGCGATTGCCGCGGGCGCCAACGTCGTCATGCTCGGTTCGCTTGTGGCAGGCTGCGAAGAAGCGCCGGGCGAGACGGAAATCTATCAGGGCAGACAGTTCAAGGTCTACCGCGGCATGGGCTCTCTGGGCGCCATGGCCAACGGCAGCAAGGATCGCTACTTCCAGGAGGACAACAAGAAGCTCGTCCCCGAGGGCGTCGAGGGACGCGTACCGTACAAGGGACCGCTGTCCGACACCGTGTTCCAGCTTCTGGGCGGCCTGCGCGCCGGCATGGGCTACTGCGGCTGCCACAACATCACCGAGCTCAAGGAGAACTCCCGCTTCGTGCGCATCACCAACGCCGGCCTCATCGAGAGCCACCCGCACGACGTGTTCATCACCAAGGAAGCGCCGAACTACTCCGGCAGATAAATAAACAAAAGAATAAAACGGCACGGGTTTGCAGAAACATAAACCCGTGCCGTTTTGACTTTTTCGGTTCATCACGTAAAGTGGGGGGATTCCGTTCTCACGGTGTCATCGCGGGGTGCGAATGCCCGCGGGACGGTTTCGCGTTTGTGCCAGCGTTCCGGCGCGTTTGTAGGGGCGGGCATGACCGCCCGTTCATTCGGCAATATGCAGTTTCCGGCGTTTGCATATACATAAAATGAACTGTCATTGCGAGGGGCCGAAGGCGACGAAGCAATCCGTTCCCTTGTGCGGCACTGACGCCGTTTCAGGGGTACGGATTGCTTCGCTGCGCTCGCAATGACACCGAGTTGTTTTTGTTCGATCGTTTCATGTTTTGCCTGCGGTTATTTTTCGCTTTTGCAGAGACTTTGTCTCTGTCTGGGGCCTCAGCCGCTCCTACCTTGATGTGACCATTGATGTACACGAACGTCTCTGGCTGTCTGAATCTTGTTTGGAACTGTTCGAGCAGGGTGTCATCCAGACCGCAGAAGTTGTCCTCGGTCAGGCCTACGACAAGGAACGTCCCGGCAATGATGTCGTAGACCTTGCCGTTCTCGTCGAGCAGTGCACGGTTCAGGGGCAGCTCCAAGAGCTTGCCCTCCTCGTTGCAGACGATTGCCACCGGTTCCTCGAAGGGATAGACCGCTTCGATCAGTCCACCGACTGCCGCCTGCAACGGTTCCAGTCCTGTTTGCATCTCTCTGACTACCGGTCGCTTACCGGGCTCCACGACCAGCACACGCATGGTTTCTGTTGCCATAGTTTAATCCTCCTACATAAAAATTACCCTGCTCCATGGATAGAAGCAGGGCTGGATCAAAACTATAATATATATTTGATTGATTGGTTGGTTGATGCACTCTTTGTACCAAATCAAAAGCCATTTATACTTTCTTTTTTAAGATTTGCTTAAGTTTGCTCAAGAATATATAAAAACTATTGCTTTGAATATGGTATTATGATAAAATCAAATTACAAGATTTTAGGAGGTTTTTGTTATGGTCATAACGAAAGAAATCAGCTTATATGAACTGCTTTTTCTGACTTTTTCAATTGTTGGTGGTTTTTTCGCTTTATTCCAGTGGCGCCAAACGTACAAGTTAAAGCGCGCTGAGTTTCTAAAAGAAGCACAGGTAAAAATACGGGAAAACAAAGAATTTGCATCAGTTCTATATGAGATTGATTATGGAGTAGAGTGGTATACTCAAGACTTTATAGAAGATCACTCCAAAGAGCAGATGTTTGATGAGGTATTTGCTTTTTTCGACTATCTCTGCTACTTGAAAAACAGGAATTTTTTGAGAGATGACGAGTTCCGTGTATTTAAATACCGTATTCGTCGCATGGCCTGTAATCAAAGCTTTTTAGATTATTTCTTTAATCTTTATCATTTTACGAAACGAAACTCAACTGATTTTTCTTTTTATAACCTCCTACAGTATTTAAAAGATAACAATCTTTTGGACGCCGATTTTTGGGATAAAAACTCTAAACAATATAGAAAGCTACTTAATTTCTAAATGAAAATGACAGCCTTCTTTTTCTTCCAAAACAATTAATGACAGTATTTCTTATGACTATGGATTATTATGGAGGATACAAAATGAAAAAAATAAGCAAACAAATAGTTTCGTTGCTGCTGATAACATTGCTGCTGACGAACTACTGCGTTATCGCTTTTGCCTATGATCCGGTGAAAGGGAGCACGGACACTTCTGATGTTGGTATCGCTAACGGACAGGGTATGGGTACGCTTCTGAACGGATTACTTTCTGACCAAGAAGAAGCAGAAAATGAGATATGCTACATTTCATCCATCACAATGACGGATAGGACGGCATCTGTGGAACTGTTTGCATCGCAGGCGTGTACGCTGGTTGTGGCGGTCTATGATGAAATGACGAAGGAAATGCTTGGTAGCGGCGTGACCAATGTGGCGGCGCAGCAGACGGAAGCGTCCGTGGAGATTCAGTCGCTTTCTCTGCCTGAAACATACCTCGTCAAGGGTTTCCTGCTGGACGAAAACAATAAGGCAGTTGGTCGACATTTCGTAACGATGGAGTACACGCAGGCGTACCAAACGTTTCTGGAAACAACGCCGGAAGACTTTAACAGTGAGGAAACGATATACTTCGATAAAGAAGAGAAAGAAGAAAACTTCGCCGTTTTGAAGGATGACGTCATTTCTGGCACTGTGAATGCATCCATGACGTGGACGTATGACGCAGAAACAAGTGCGTATTCGTTTGTCAATGCCACAAATGAAGTGAAAGCGCTAAATATAGGCGACATATTCTACTATGAATACGGCGACAGCGGAAATGAATTCCTGTTGTTTAAGGTCAAAGCGGTCACCTACTCTGGCACAAACGTAACGATTACAGAAGATGAGGACATCTCGCTCGAAGATGTGTTTAGCTTCATCCGTATAGAGCATGGCATTAATAATGGTTCCGATTTTATCGATGAATCGCAGTTGCCGGAGTCGCTGCAGAAAGAAGCACTCGTCAAAGCACAGACAGAAATCATCAACCAAGACGGCAAGGTCACACTGTCTGACAGTTTAACGATTGCATATAATAGTAGCGATAATGGCGGGGCAAGCATTAGTGGTAAGGTTGGCGTGGAATTCACTGCAGCAGCAAAGCTGTATTATGATATGCGCTGGGGCAAAGATTACTATGAGTTCAAATTGGAATTCTCGTTCAAATTTAATTTTACGGTAAGTGTAAGTGGGAAAATCCAAGTGAGAAAAGATAACTTCTATTTCCCACTGCTGGATATTCCGATTGGCCCATTTGTTCTGGAAGGCAAAGCATATCCAGTCATCAGCTTCAGCGTAAAAATCGATGCGTTTAAAGTAGAATACACCAGCAGTTTCAAACTCTATGTTTCGTCCGAAAGCAACGGGCCACAAGCAAACACTGATTCCTCAAAAAAATGGGAATCAGATTTTGGAAATACGAAAATCGAGATTAAAATTGGCGTTGGATTTGAGTTTGGTGTATCGCTGGTTAAATTAGTCGAGGCTGGCTTCGATGTCGAAGCAGGATCAAAAATAGTTGGGGATCCGGACATAGTGGGCATCCACAACGACATTCATCACAACTGCGATGTCTGCTTTTCTTGTGAAATGCGATTATATGCAGAAGGTTCTATTTTCTTAAAAATTAAGCTGTTTACAGACAAGCTGTCTCTGCGTTGGGATGCAATCAAGTTGTCATATGATTCGAGTCGTGCGCATTCCAAGTTTTATATTTCAGTTAAAAATAGAGCTTTAGATGCTGGATTTGGAGCGTGCCCGCGCAAGATGCTTGCGGTCAAGTTTAGGATTATTGACGAATCGGATAAACCAATCTCCAATGCTGCTGTCAGTTGTGCGACCGGTGTGTGCGACATCAACGGAGACGGCGTTTTTGAGGCGAAAGAGATTAAGACAGCCGAGGATGGAATCGCTACTCTGTGGTTCAACGGCAGCAAGCATGTTGTGACTGTCAAGGCGAATGGTTATCAGGACAAAACGCAAACAGTAGAGGTCGCCGAAATTGGCAAGAGTGTTACTATTCGTATGACGAACGGCAGCGGTGGCAGCGTAACACCAGGCGGCAACAACGATTTTGACGGTGATCTGGCGAACTGCAGTGTGGGCGATGTCATCAACTTCGGCTCGTATCCGCAGAGTCAAGTGACTAACCAGACCACGCTCCTGAAGCTCGAAGCCAAGAGTCAGGGTATGGATTGGACGGCATATCCGTATTACATCGAAGGCGTGCAGACGGAATATATGTATTATCTCGACCTACAGTTAGGCACGGACTATTATCGTGGTGTACGGTTCAACTGCTACAGACCTCGACTCATCAAAGATACCGGTTTTGCGAATAAATCACTTCAAGATGAAAACGGCTTTTATCCCAACATCACCTACTGGTTTTTGTATGAACCGCTGCAGTGGAGAGTGCTCAATCCGTACACGGGCTTCGTCCTGTCTATGTCGATCATCGACTCGCAAACTTTTAATTACACAGATGAAAGTCATTCAAGCGGAAAATATGCCAGCAACTGGGCGGAATCCACCATCCGTCAGTGGCTTAATACGACATTTATAAATGATGCGTTCAACGGCGCAGAGCAAAAACAGATTAGCACAACTACGCTTGATACTCCGTGCCCCAGCGAGGGAAATTCTGCATTTAATGTTGGAAAAACCAAAGATAAGGTTTTCTTGCTGTCGTACTATGATGCTATCAATTCGACATATGGTTTTCGTTCAGACCAATCCAAAAGTAAAAAACGCGCAGCGTCAGGAACATCCTATGCACGCTGTCAGGGACTGCGTGTTTATAACGATTCTTACGCTTCTGACGAGTCCCAATGGATAAATGGAAATTCCTATTCATGGCTGCGCTCACCTGATGGAACAAATAGTGTGTATAAAATCGGCCCCAGTGGTATGGTTGATGTTTCCGTCTCTGGCACAGCTTCTGTGGATTTTGGTGTCCGTCCCGCTATGCAGTTGCATCTGGCATCGGGAAGCGCGAAAGCTCACAAGATCGTCGCGCAAAGTGCAGCAGAAAACGCCGAGACGCGCACCGTGCAGCAAGGGATGCGCTACACTGCTACAGCGAGTAGGACGATTGCAGGAAATGAATATGTTCTTCTCGTTAGACAAGCGGGAACGACCGGCCTTGCGACGGATGATCTCTACTACATCGACCAGCAGACCGCCGCGGACAACAGTGTGGTGTTTGCGTACATCCCACGTATCAGTGGCGAATGCACCGTGGAAATAATCGGAGACTTTGCCCCGCCGGTCATCCACACTGTCCGGTGGGTCGTGGATGACACCATTACGGAACAGCAAATAGAGGAAGGCGCAACGATTGTCGTACCCGCTGAACCGCAGAAGGACGGCTATATCTTTATTGACTGGTCACCTGATGTTCCCACTGTGATGCCAGCACAGGACTTGACATTTACGGCACAGTTTAAAAAGGTAGTTACTCCCTGCACTGTTGCGGTTACGGCATCCACAGGCGGCTCTGTCACGGGCAGCGGAACATTCGATGAGGGCGAAAGCGTAACAGTGACTGCAACACCGAGCGAAGGATACATGTTTGCCGGTTGGTATAACGGTGTGAAACACGTCTCGGACAAAGCAATCTACTCTTTTACTGTAACAAATAGTATCAGTCTCATAGCACAGTTTGAGAAAACACCCAATCCGGTCATCAAGATCCACGATTACACGGCAAGTAAGACGATCGACTATCGGGCAACGATTACTTTCTCCGTTGACGAAATACAGAACCCCGTGGACGGGGCGTCTGTTCACTGGTTCATCGACGGGCAGGACAAGGGCGCGACTGATACCTTCACGATGATGGAAGCAAGGCAGAAATTCATTATTCAAGCGAAGTATGTGAAAGATAGCAGTATTCTCGCTGAGTCAGAGACTGAAATAATCAACGTAAACACCAGATTCTTTGCCAGACTGAAAGCGTTTTTCCGTGCGCTGTTTGGAAGACTACCGAAGGTAGTGCAAGAGTATCTTCGCATTGAGTTCATCGACCGCATTCTTCCTGATTGACCCCAACCAAATGCAAACCCCGTTCTCATGTTTGAGGACGGGGATTTTTCATATCTGCTTGTCTCTCATGACCGATTCGTCCGAAAATATCTCGTCGTCACCACGTCGTCTTGGGTGGGTTTCGTCGTCGTGGGATGGGGCTCCGGGTACAAAAAAAGAGCCTACAGAAGCGCTTGACTTCCATAGGCTTTTGGCGGAGAGTAAGAGATACGAACTCTTGAAACGGCGTTGACCGTTACACGATTTCCAGTTTGGTCATCTGGCGGATGGAGCCGCTGCCGGTGACGTTGGCGCGGATGGTGTCGCCGGTGTTCAGGATCACGGCCGTTTCACTTTCCGCGGCGCTGACGGCGAAGTATGCGCTCTCGCCGTCGAGACGCAGATAGTACACGGTGTTGCCCTCGATGACCGCCGAGCGGATTTCCGCCACGACGCCGGTGATCGTCTGCGCGTCGGCTGCGGGTGCTTCGGCGTCCGTGCCGGGATCGGCGCCGGGCGCTGTTTCATCGGGCACGGCAATGTTTTCCGCCGACTGGTCATAGGAAACGTTGGCGCGCTTCATGGCGTCCAGATAGCTCTCCAGACAGCCGGAGATCGTGTCGCCCGTGACCTTGACCTTGTTGAACTCTTCCACGTTGACCATGCCGTACATCTGGATGATGTTGTTGGTGTCCTTGATGGGCGTGAAATAGGTCGGGGAACCGCCGATATTCAGCAGCAGCGGGAACGACGCGGTGTAGTTCGTCTTTTCGGCGACGAGCTGTCTGGCGGCCTCTGCCGCGGCCAGCTCCGTACTGCCGGTGATGCCGCCGTAGTAGCGTGTTTCCTTCGTGCGCTGGTTGACCAGCACAAAGCCGACGATGGAGCTGTCGGTGTTCATGCTCGTTACGCCCGTGTACAGCCACACGTCGTCGTCCAGCGCGATATAGTTGCTGCCGTCCGTGCTCTTGACGCAGTTCTCCTGGCCGAGGATGGAGTTCCAGAAGCCGTGACCTTCGGGATATTTGCCGTAGTAGTTGAACTGCTCGATAATCAGATCGTCCGAGTACACACGGTCGATCCAGCGCAGGGATGCGTCATTTACCACTTCGTCAATGGTGTGGTAAGCGCATTTGCCCGTGACCGCGTCCACGATCACGATGCCCGCCACGTCGCGGCCGCCGAACAGGCCGAGCGTCTTGTCCAGATGCGGCACGACCCAGTAGGGATGATCCGCGTCGTCGATCTCAAAGGACGGCGCATCGAAGATATAGGTCGGATACGCAAAGCGCACGACACGCTTGACGTGACGTCCGAAGTGATCGGAAAGGGAATAGCGGATCGGGTTGTCCAGTTCCTGGAACTGTTGCCTTTCGTTGGCCGCATCGATGCGGATATAGCCTGTCAGACCGTCGCGCATATTGGTGATCCACTTGATGATGTTGCCGTACTGCAGCATAGCCAGGCGGGTGGGACGGCCTTTGTAGTTGATCTGCGGATAGTTGGATGAGGCAGCGGTGCCTTCGTAGTTTTTGTACTGCGACACCTTGCCCTGTTTGGACAGGTCGCCAAGCGCCTTATCCGCAAGCGCCGCCGCGGCCTCTGTGTCCAATTTGGGAACCGTGTCGAAATCCGGCTCCTTGATATCCTGGCTGAACACGCGGTCGGTCTGTACCGACATGAGCTTGCCGTAGCTTCTCGCGCGGAAGAACTGGCAGCCCACCAGGAACCCCACCAGCACCACCGCGACCAGCACGCCGATCAGGATTGCCGGCACGATGGCCTTTTTCTTGATGTAGGGGATATACTCGCTGTGTTTGAACGCGCCGCTCAGGACGGTGAGAAACACCACGAACGAGGCGATTACGATGCCGAGGAAATAATAGAATTCGATGGCCTTAAAGTTGAGCGGGGGCAGCATGAAGTAGTAGACAATGCCGCCCGTCACAAGCGCCAGCACGATGGAGAGGATGACCTTCAGCACAGCCTTTTCGGGCGGGATGACGATCTCGCGGCTTTTGTCCGCGCCGCCTCTGCCGGAAAAATCGACCTTGATCGGATCCATAAAGTCAACTCCTTTTTCGGGATGAAATCCTTTTCAGATAACGCCGCACCGGGCAGACGCCAGCCTGTCCGATGCGGCGTGAAAGTATACCTTAAAACTTGCCTGCCTTTGCGGCTTCCTCGACGGAAACGGCGACGGAAACCGTCATGCCGACCATCGGATTGTTGCCCGCGCCGATCAGACCCATCATTTCCACGTGCGCCGGAACGGAGGAGGAACCTGCGAACTGCGCGTCGGAATGCATGCGTCCCATCGTGTCGGTCATGCCGTAGGAAGCGGGGCCTGCGGCCATGTTGTCGGGATGCAGCGTGCGGCCCGTGCCGCCGCCGGATGCGACGGAGAAGTATTTCTTACCGGCTTCGGTGCGCTCTTTCTTGTAGGTGCCGGCGACCGGGTGCTGGAAGCGGGTGGGGTTGGTGGAATTGCCGGTGATGGACACGTCCACGTTTTCATGCCACATGATCGCCACGCCTTCCTGCACGTCGTTGGCGCCGTAGCAGTTGACGCGCGCTCTGGAGGATTCGGGGTCTTTGGAGTAGCACTTACGGAAGACTTCCTTCAGCTCGCCCGTGAAGTAGTCATATTCGGTTTCGACATAGGTGAAGCCGTTGATGCGGGAGATGACCTGCGCCGCATCCTTGCCCAGACCGTTGAGGATGACGCGCAGGGGCTTCTGGCGGACCTTGTTGGCCTTTTCCGCAATGCCGATTGCGCCTTCCGCAGCGGCAAAGGATTCGTGACCGGCAAGGAATGCGAAGCACTCTGTGTCCTCTTCAAGCAGCATCTTGCCCAGATTGCCGTGACCGAGACCGACCTTGCGGCGATCCGCGACGGAACCGGGGATGCAGAACGCCTGCAGACCCTCGCCGATGGCGGCTGCGGCGTCGGCGGCTTTGCGGCAGCCCTTCTTGATGGCGATTGCCGCGCCGACCGTGTATGCCCACTTGGCGTTCTCAAAACAGATGGGCTGGATTTTTTCGACCATATGATAGACGTCGAGACCGGCGTCCTTGGTGATCTGCTCGGCTTCTTCGATGGAGGCGATGCCGTACTCTGCGAGCTTCTGCAGGATCTGTTTTTCTCTTCTTTCGTAGGATTCAAATTGTACCATCGTTCGTTCCTCCCTGCCTTATTCTTTTCTCGGATCGATGAACTTGACCGCGTCGGCGACACGGCCGTACTGGCCGGAAGCCTTTTCGAGCGCTGTCTGCGCATCGCTGCCGGCCTTGATGAAGTCCATCATCTTGCCGAAGTTGACATATTTGTACCCGATGATCTCATCGTTCTCGTCGAGGGCGAGCTCGGTGATGTAGCCTTCCGTCAGATCGAGGTAACGCGGACCCTTCGAGAGCGTGCCGTAGGTCGTGCCGACCATGGAGCGCGCGCCTTTGCCGAGGTCTTCCAGACCGGCGCCGATCTGCAGGCCGTCCTCGGAGAACGCGCTCTGCGTGCGGCCGTAGGCGATCTGCAGGAACAGCTCGCGCATGGCGGTGTTGATCGCGTCGCAGACGAGGTCGGTGTTGAGCGCTTCGAGAACCGTCAGACCCGGCAGGATCTCGGCGGCCATCGCTGCGGAGTGCGTCATGCCGGAGCAGCCGATCGTCTCGACAAGCGCTTCCTGAATGATGCCGTCCTTGACGTTGAGCGAGAGCTTGCAGCCGCCCTGCTGCGGTGCGCACCAGCCGATGCCGTGCGTGTAGCCGGAGATGTCCTTCACCTCGCGCGATTTGACCCATTTGGCCTCCTCCGGGATCGGAGCCGCGCCGTGATGAACGCCCTGATGCACAGGACACATGCCCTTAACTTCGCTTGAATAGATCATGAGTTTTTCCTCCTTATACTCGGACGCCGCCGCAAAGTCGGACGCGTCCCGGTTTTGCTTTGTGTGCGCTGCGGCACAAAAGCACCATAACAAATTTACTATAGCATTTTTTCAAGCACTTTTCAACACCTGAGCAAAACTTTTTTCATGCGACACAAAACAAATGTTTGCATTTTGCCGCGCAGTGTGCTATACTGTTCCTGAAAGCTGAGCATTGGAGGGTATAGAATGGAAAAGCTCAATGATACCCAGCGAAGAGTGTATGAATATCTGATGGAAAAAATGCGCGACGGCGTGCCGCCCTCCGTGCGGGAGATCGGCAGTGCAGTCGGGCTGCGGTCGACGTCGTCCGTGCAGGCCAATCTCAAGGCGCTCGAGGACAAGGGATATATTTCACGCGACCCGATGCGCAAGCGTTCCATCCGCATCGTGGGGCAGGGGGAGCCTGCCGTGCAGGTGCCGCTGCTTGGCACGGTTGCCGCGGGCGCACCGCTGCTGGCGGTCGAGCAGATCGAGGGGTATATTCCGTATACCGGCTATACGAGCGCGGACAAATCTTACTTTGCGCTGCATGTGCGGGGCGAGAGCATGATCGAGGCGGGCATTCTGGACGGCGACATCGTGATTGCCGAGCAGGTTTCCGCAGCGGAGAACGGACAGATGGTGATCGCGCTGGTGGATGACGAGGCCACGGTCAAGACGTTCTACAAGGAGAACGGCGTATACCGTCTGCAGCCGGCCAACGCCGCATACGAGCCGATCATTGTCGACCATGTGCAGATCCTCGGCAAGGTTGTCGCCGTACACCGCTATTATTAAGGAGGACGCCTATGTCTGTACCGCTGGCTGAGCGGCTGCGGCCGCAAACGCTGGACGAGATCGTCGGGCAGCGACACCTCCTGTCGCCGGGCAAACCCCTGCGCAGCATTATCCAATCGGGCGAGCTGCCGAACATGGTCTTTTACGGGCCGTCGGGCGTGGGCAAAACGACGCTGGCGAGTATCATCGCCCGGCAGACGGATCGCCATCTGGTGCGGCTCAACGGCACAACCGCCGGAACGTCCGACATCAAGGACGTGATTGCGCGGCTGGATTCGTTTCTCGCGCCGAACGGAATACTGCTGTACCTGGACGAGATCCAGTATCTGAACAAAAAGCAGCAGCAGACGCTGCTGGAATATATCGAAAAGGGCGCGATCACGCTGATCGCCTCCACGACGGAGAACCCGTATTTCTACGTTTACAACGCGATCCTCAGCCGCTCGACGGTGTTTGAATTCAAAATGATCGAACCGGCGGACGTGGTGCCCGCGGTCGAGCGCGCGTTCGCGTTTCTGGAAAAAGAGCGTCAGGAGACGATCGTGCCGCAGGAGGGCGTCGTGCAGCACATTGCGCGCGCCTGCGGCGGCGACGTACGCAAGGCGATGAACGCGGTCGAGCTGTGCGTGCTGTCCGCACCGGTTGAGGACGGGAAACGGATTGTTGCGCTCGAAACGGCCGAAGCGCTCACACAAAAAAGCGCCATGCGCTACGACCGTGCCGGTGATGACCACTACGATATTCTGTCCGCGTTTCAGAAATCCATGCGCGGTTCCGATCCCGACGCGGCGCTGCACTATCTGGCGCGTCTTTTAGAGGCGGGCGATCTGCCGTCCGCGTGCCGGCGGCTGATGGTCTGCGCGTGCGAGGACGTGGGGCTTGCGTACCCGATGATTATTCCGATCGTCAAGGCGGCTGTGGACGCGGCGATGATGGTCGGTCTGCCGGAGGCGCGCATCCCGCTGGCGGACGCGGTGGTGCTGGTGTGCAACGCGCCGAAGTCCAACTCCGCCTATCTTGCGTACGATGCGGCGGCGGCCGACATTCGCGCCGGCCGGAGCGGGCCTGTGCCGCGCACGCTACAAAACGTGCACTACGACGGCGAGGACAACCCGCATAAGGGACAGTTCTATATCTACCCGCACGACTATGAAAATCACTGGGTCGCGCAGCAGTATCTGCCGGATGTTCTCAAGGATGCGCAGTATTACAGATACGGCGACAACAAGACCGAGCAGGCTGCACGCGCATATTGGGAACCGATCAAACACAGAAAGGACAATCGATCATGAAAAAAAGAATTGCGGCGCTGTTTTTGGCGCTTGTTATGGTGCTCAGCTGCGCGTTTTCCGCATCTGCGCTGATTGCGGTCGAGGACGAAACGGGCATCCGCTATTCCGACGGACGCGAGAAGGAAAACCAGCCGAGCGCGTTTTCAGTGGCGGTCAAAAAGGCGCTGAACAATCTGAAAAACTTCTGGAACCGGTTCGGGATACTGAGCATCGTCCTGTTGGTAATTGCGTCGATCGTGATTGCCATCGTTATCAGCGAGGCCGAGCAGCAGAAAAAGCGAAAGCAGGAAAAAGAAAAAGCGCCGAAACCGGCGCATCATAAAAAATAGGTTCATCACGGAATTTTGTGGGATGGTAATAAGCAAGTAAAGGTGGTGTCATCGCGAGGGAGGCAAACGCCGACCGCGGCGATCCGTTCCCCCGGCAGAGCGTAAAAACAAAAGCAAGGAGTACGGATTGCCGCGCGCCATAATGGCGCTCGCAATGACAATCAGGGAAAGCTTCATCTTATCCCACAAAAATCCGTGAACAGCGAAAGAATAAGAAAAACCGTCGGAGCGATCCGGCGGTTTTTTGTCGAATGGCTGTTGGCGGATAGCTGATGGCTGATAGCTAACATCTCACTCCCGCACGTCTTCCATCACGGCGAATGCGGCGCGGATGCCGTCCACGGCGGCGGAAACAATGCCGCCCGCGTAGCCTGCGCCTTCGCCGCAGGGATACAGACCGCTGACGCTGGATTGGAAAAATTCGTCGCGCAGGATGCGCACCGGCGAGGACGAACGCGACTCCGGCGCGGTCAGCACTGCCTCCGGCATGGCGAAGCCGTCGAGCATGCCGTTCATTTTGACCAGCGCGTCGGCCATGGTGTCGGTTACTTTTTTGGGCAGGACGCGTCGAATGTCGGAATAGACCACGCCCGTAGGGCAGCTCGGCCGTACAGCGCCGCCGTGTGTCGACGGCGTGTCGCGCAAAAAGTCGCCCACAAGCTGCGCGGGAGCGGCGTAGTTCCCGCCGCCGAGCGCGAAGGCCGTGCGCTCAATCTGCCGCTGCAGCTCGAAGCCGGACAGCACGTCCGCGCTCGGAAAGTCCTGCGGCTCGATGCCGACCAGCAGCGCGGCATTGGAATTCTCCGCGTCGCGCGCCCATTCGCTCATGCCGTTGACGCACATGCCGCCCTTTTCCGATGCGGCCGCGACGACCGTGCCGCCCGGACACATACAGAACGTGTACATGCCTCTGCCGTGCGGCGGATGGCATGCCATTTTATAATCCGCGGCGCCGAGCGCGGGATGCCCCGCAAAGCGGCCGTACTGCGCGCGGTCGATGAATTCGCGCGGATGCTCGATCCGCGCACCGACCGAAAAGGGCTTCTGCATCATTTGAATACCTTTGCGGTGCAGCATTTCGATGGTGTCGCGCGCGGAGTGTCCGATGCACAGCAGCAGCGTGTCGGTTTCGAGGTCGACGCGCTGTCCGTTTTCGCTTTCGTACGTCACGCCGTGCACGGCTTTGTTGGCAATGATTACGTCGCACAGGCGGCAGCCGAAGCGCACTTCGCCGCCAAGCGACAGCACTTCCTTGCGGAAGCCCTTGACGACGGCGGCGAGCTTATCCGTGCCGATGTGGGGCTTTGCCGACCAGAGAATCTCCTCCGGCGCGCCCTTGTCCGCCAGCTCCAGAAAGACCTTGCGGATCAGATTGCTCTTGATGCCGGTCGTCAGCTTGCCGTCGGAGAACGTGCCGGCGCCGCCCTCGCCGAACTGGATGTTGGAGTTTTCATCGAGCTGTCCCGTGCGGAAAAACCGCTGCACGTCGGCTGTGCGCGTGTCCACGTCGTGGCCGCGTTCGAGCACGATCGGCCGAAGCCCTGCGCGCGCGAGCGTCAGCGCGGCGAAGAAACCGGCGGGACCGAATCCCGCGATCACCGGCCGGAAGGGGCTGGTGCGCCGAAGCGGCGGCTCCTCGTATACGTAAGGCTCTGCAGCGCTGACCTTGTTCGAGCGGCTGCGGCGGATCAGCTCCTGTTCGTCGCCCGTCACCTCGGCCTCCACGTTGCAGACGAAAAAGATATTGTCTTTTTTGCGGCTGTCCACCGCTTTTTTGGTCAGCCGCAGCGTGCGGATGCGGCTTTCCGGGCAGCGCAAAACTGCCGCGGCGGCACAGCGCAGCGCGGCGTCGTCCGCATCCAGCGGCAGTTTGATTTCCGTTATTCTGATCATCGGATCAACCCTTATTGCTATTGATAACGTATTCGGCGGCGTTCCGGCCGGCCATCCGGCCGGACGACCACGCAAAGGTCAGGTTATAGCCGCCGCATTTTCCGTCGACGTCGAGTATTTCGCCGCAGGCGAACAGGCCGGGACGGTTTTTGGATTCAAGAGATTGCGTGAATTCACGCATCGGGACGCCGCCTGCCGTGACCTGCGCGTCCGGGAAACCCTTTGTGCCAAGCACAGGGATCGACAGGCATTTCAGCGTGCGGGCGACGGCGTGCACCTGATAGTCGGTCAGCGATCCGCACGGTACGGACAGCTTTTCGTGCAGCGCGTCCTGCAGCACAGCCTGCCCGACGCGCGTGTGCACAACGCCCGTCAGAAACTGCTCGAGCGGTCGTGTGTCGTCGCGCGCGCGGATGAATTGCAGATGCGCCGTCAGCTCCGGCAGCGTCATCTCCGGCAGCAGATCCAGCTGTGCTGTGCAGCCCTCTTTTGCCCACCGGCTCAGCTCCATGGCGGCGATGCCGGAAAGACCGTAATCGGTGAACAGAATTTCACCCTGCGCATCGTGCGCGGCGCCGTCGGGCGCGGTCAGACGCATCGTGCCCTGCACGCGCAGGCCCTTGAGCCGCCGGACGAGATCGGGCGCGGTGCGGATCTGTACGAGCGCGGGACGCAGCGGCGTGACGGTATGACCGAACGCGCGCAGCAGCGCGTAGCCGCTGCCGTCCGAGCCGTGCGCGGGAGACGCCTGGCCGCCGCAGGACACAATCACCGCGCGGGCGCGGTGCGTGCCGTTGACGACGAAAAGATTGTCTTTGTATTGCAGCGTTTCGGCCGCTTCGCCGCAGCAAAACCCGACGCCCAGCCGCGCGCATTCCAGCCGCAGCACGTCCAGCACGGACGACGCGGCGTAGGAGCGCGGATAGACGCGGCCTTCGGCGTCGGCGGCAGTCAGCAAACCGAGCGCATGAAAAAAGTCGAGGTTGCTGCGCACGTCGTACGCCCACAGAACCGGCTGCACGGCACGCGGGTCGTTGTAGTCGACAGGGGATGCGTGCAGGTTCAGCAGATTGCAGCGGCCGTTGCCGGTGGCCAGTATTTTTTTGCCCACGCGGTCGAGCTTTTCGAGCACGCAGATACGCACATCGTACTGCGCGGCTTCGATTGCCGCCGCAAGTCCGGACGCGCCGCCGCCGAGAATCAGAATATCATACCCGTCCATACCGCTTAAAGCGCCGCTTCGGCCGCGCGGATGGTTTCACGCAGCAGAACGATTGCGTCGTGCGACTCATCCCAGAACGTTTCCGGCTTGGTGTCCGCCTCGATCGACAGACGCGGGCAGCCCGTCTCGACAATGCGCTGCACAAAAGGCAGCTGGTCGAATCCGTCGCCGTGCTGCGGCACAGTGCGGCCGTTTTCGCGCGGACGGGACGTGTGCGCGTGCCCCATGCATCCCTTGGCGTCGCGGATGGCGTCGATCGGATCGCCGACGCGCATCATGTGGTGGATATCGGCCAGCGCCTGCACCCATTTGCTGCCGACTGCCTCGGCCAGCGCAAGCGCTTCATGCACCGTGCGGATGGCGGAACCGTCGCTCAGCGGTTCGATCGCAATGCCGATGCCGTATGTTTCCGAACGCAGCACGACGTGCTCACGCAGGAACACGACCAGATCCTCGAACACATCCTGCGCCGTCAGACCTTCCGGAATGCAGCGCGAACGGCCGGAGCCGAACACGATCGTTTGAAGACCGAGCGCGGCGCATCGTCTGTATGTGTTGTCCAGATATTCGTCGATCTTTGCAAAATCGCGCTGCAGGCGGTTGAGCAGCAGATCGCCCGTGAGAAATACGCAGCCCGCCTCGATCGGCAGACCGATCTCCTTGAGTTTTTCGGAAAAAGCAATGAACTCCGCATCGTCCATCCCCATGGTACGGGCGATGTTGACCTCGCCGTAGTCGAATCCCGCGTCACGCAGCGACGCGACATAATCCAGATTGGTACCGAAACAGCATCCTATACGCATATCAATTCCTCCGTTTTATTTCGGCTGCCTGAAGCAGCATTTCTTCTGCATTCTGTAATTGCAGCGGCGTGACCGTGCCGCCGTTGATGCGGGCGATCTCCTGCTTGCGTCCCTCAAAATCCAGCTCCTGCACGGCCGTATAGGTCTGCCCGTCGTGTACGGATTTGGAGATCAGCAGGTGTGTGTCGGCCATGACCGCGATCTGCGACAGGTGTGTTACGCAGATGACCTGATGATTCTCTGCTGTCTGGGCGAGCTTGTACCCGACCTTTTGCGCCGCGCGCCCGCTCACGCCCGTGTCGATCTCGTCAAAGATCAGCGTGTCGACCGCGTCGCGTGCGGAAAGCACATTTTTGATGGCAAGCATAATACGCGACAGCTCGCCGCCGGAAGCGATCCGTGCGATCGGCCGCGGCGCTTCACCGACGTTGGCGGAAATCAGAAACTCTATCTTGTCCGCGCCCGTGTCGCCCAGCGGCGCACCCTCGCGCTGCACGATAAACCGCACGGACGGCATGTCGAGGTATTCGAGCTCGCGGCACACACGCGACGCGAACGCTTCGCCTGCGGCAAGACGGCTTTCGGTCAGTGCGGCGGCATTGCGCACGGCCGCGGCGGACAGGGCCGCGATTTCCCGTTCGAGCGACGCGGCACGTTCATCCGCGCTCTCGAGCAGCACGACGCGTGCCTGCGCGTTTTCCAGAAAGGCGAGCATGTCCTCCTCGGTTTCGCCGTATTTGCGCGAAAGGCGGTAGATCGTATCGAGACGATCCTCGGCCTCGGCCAGTTCGCGCGGGTCCATATCCAGCGACTCGATTGCGTCGCGGATATCCGAGATGTACTCGCGCGTTTCGAGCGAGGCGGATTCCAGCGACTCCGCGACGCTTTGCAGCTCGTCAAAGTATTCGGTCGTGTCGTACAGGGCGTCTGCTGCCTCGCCCAGCAGATCCGTCGCGCCCGCAGACTCGTCGTCGCCGCTCAGCGCGGCATACGCCTGCTGCAGCGCGCGCAGCACGGCGGCGCTGTTGCGGAACAGCGCGACCTTGTTTTGCAGCTCGTCGCGTTCTCCCGCGCGCAGATCCGCCTTTTCAAGCTCGTCGATCTGGTAGCGCAGCATGTCCAGCTCCCGCGCCTTTTCGCTCTCGTCCGTCTGAAGCTGCGCGAGCGCTTTTTCGGCCGCGCGCAGCGCGCGGTAAGACGCGCGGTATGTGTCGAGCAGCGCCTCGTTTTCCGCAAGCGCGTCGATGTATTTATAGTGATTCTCCGGCTGAAAGAGCGCCTGACTGTCGTGCTGGCCGTGGATGTTGACCAGCGCGCCGCCGAGCGTCTTGAGCATCGAGACGGATACCGGGCTGCCGTTGACGCGGCAGGAATTGCGCCCGTCTGCGGTGATGCGCCGGCGGATGAGCACCTCGCCGTCAAAGTCGATCTCGAAATCCTCCAGAATCCGGCGCACCGCGTCGCCGCAGCCGGTGAACAGCGCCGTCACTTCGGCGCGGTCGGCGCCCGAACGCAGAATCTCGCGCGACGTCCGCTCGCCGAGCGTCATGTTGATCGCGTCCAGAATGATGGATTTGCCTGCGCCGGTTTCGCCCGTGAGCACGTTGAAGCCCGCGCTCAGCGAGAGCTGCGCGCGTTCGATGATCGCGACATTTTCGATCTTCAGCTCCGAAAGCATGGCTCAATCTCCTTTGGGTGTATTGACGTCCTGCAGAAAGGACTGGATCATCTGGCACGCATGCGACGCGTGCTGCGGCGTGCGGAAAATCGCAAAGATCGTGTCGTCGCCCGCGAGCGAGCCGACCAGACTGTCCCAGCGCATGGAGTCGAACGCAGCGCAGGCCGCCTGCGCCGTACCGGTGTAGCAGCGCAGCACCAGCGCATGTCCCGCATAGTCGGCGCTCTTGACCGAGTGGACGAAGATGGAGCGGAACTTGTTTTCCATGTGTTCCTCGTGCGGCTTGTCGCTGACCGCATAGCGGTACTGGCCGTTTTCGCCCATGAGCTTGACAATGCGCAGCTCCTTGATGTCGCGCGAAATGGTTGCCTGCGTCACGTCCAGCCCGCTCTCACGCAGCCGGATCAGAAGTTCCTCCTGCGTGCTGATGTTGTACTCCGTGATCAGTTGAAGGATGCGTTTCTGTCGATTCTTTTTCATGCAGGTTATCCCCTTTGCTGCAGTTTTGTATGGTAAATGTCCATAAATGTATCGGCTTTGATGCGGATGAAATACGCGCTCTTTTCGGCGCGGGCGATGCGCACCTGCGCGCCGCGCGGCACGGTCAGCGGCTCGTCGCCGTCGCACGTCAGGGCGGCCTCGCTCTCCGTCGTCACCTGCATGGTCAGCACCGTATCGGGTGCGAACAGCAGCGTGCGCGCGCTCAGCTCGTGCGGACAGATCGGCGTCAGCAGCACGCTTTCGAGCGACGGATCGACGATGGGTCCGCCCGCGGAAAGCGAATAGGCCGTGGAACCGGTCGGCGTGGCGACGATTACGCCGTCACCAAGGTATTCGCACATTTCGCGTCCGTTTGTGCACACACGCACACCGGTCAGCTTTGCGGCGCCCATGCGCGAGAGCACGGCGTCGTTGATGCACAGCGCGTCGTGCAGCACCTGTCCGTCCAGCAGAATCTGCGCGTGCAGGAGCATGCGGCGCTGCGTTTCGTAATCGCCGCTCAGAAGCGTACGCAGCAGCGGCAGTTCGTGTCCCTCAAGACCGGCCAGAAAAGCGAGCCTGCCCGCGTTGATGCCCAGCACGGGCTTGTCTGCGCGGATCGCCTTGTGCGCGGCATAGATGATGCTGCCGTCGCCGCCCACGGCAATCACCAGATCGCACTGCGCGAGCATTTCGCTCTGCGGCAGAAACTGTGCGCCGCAATCGGGAAACTGCGCTTCGAGCCGTGTTTCCAGCAGCGCTCCGGCGCCGAGCGCGTGCAGTTCGCGGCAGATCTGCACGGTCGTTTCGCGCGCATTCGCGCGTGTCAGGTTCGGCAGGATGGCAATCTTCATGGTTTCAGCCTCCCAGCGTGTCGTGTGATGCGCGAACGAGCGCATGAATTGTATCGGGGTCAATCTGCAACGCGCCGGCGTCGGCTTTGCGCAGATACATTAAGTATTCAATGTTGCCTTCCGGCCCTTTGATGGGCGAAAAGGTGAGTCCCGCAACCAGAAAGCCCGTGTCGGCGGCGAACTGTGTGATGGCGCGCACGACGTCCTCATGGACGGCTTCGTCGCGCACGACGCCTTTTTTGCCGACGTTTTCACGTCCGGCTTCAAACTGCGGTTTAATCAGGCAGACAGCCTCGCCCGCATCGCGCAGCAGCGCATACAGAACGGGCAGAATGATGCGCAGCGAGATGAACGAGACGTCCACGCTCGCAAAGTCGATTTCGTCCGGCACCTGCTCGCGCGTGCAGTAGCGGAAGTTGGTGCGTTCGAGATTGACGACGCGCTCATCGGTGCGCAGTTTCCAGGCGAGCTGGCCGTAGCCGACGTCGATGGCGTACACTTTTTGCGCGCCGCTTTGCAGCATGCAGTCGGTAAAGCCGCCGGTCGACGCGCCCACGTCCATGCAGATGGCGTTCTGCAGAGAGATCGGGAACGTCTGCATGGCTTTTTGCAGTTTCAGCCCGCCGCGGCTGACGAAGGGGTTGACGTTTTCGCGCACTTCGATCACGTCGCCGCTCTTTACGATCTGCCCGGCCTTGAGCGCTTTCTGGCCGCCGACGTAGACGACGCCCGCCATAATCAGCGCGCGTCCGCGTTCACGCGAGGGCACAAGTCCGCGCGCGAGCAGCTCGGCGTCCAGTCTGTTTTTATCCTGCATGATGATCCTCTTATTCCGTGATTTTTTTGCGGATGCTGTCGGCGTCCAGTCCGAACCGGCGCAGCTGCGAGTCGACGCTCGCCTGCGGGACGAAGCAGTCCGGCACGGCTGTGAGTGAGAACTGCCCCGCAAAACCGCGTTCGAGCAGCATCAGCGCAAACGCTTCGCCGACGCCGCCGCTGCGCACGCCCTCCTCAAAGAAGAACACACGCCGGCACCGCAGGACGGCCTCGACCGCCTGCGGGTCAATCGGCCGGATGCGGCCGAGCTTGACGACACGCACGGGAAGACCCGCGGCGGCCTGCATCGCAAAGGCGCTCACACGCCCGTAGCTGACCACGGCGGTTTCGGCGTTTTCGTCGCCGTACAGATCGAATGTGTCAAAGGACGGGGCGTAGTCGGGCGGAAAGTCCGGCTCGCTCCCGCGTGGATAGCGCACCGCCACAACGCCCGGATCGACGTACAGCGCGCGATGCATGCAAGCGTGCAGCTCGCGGTAGGACGCGGGCGACCAGACGGTGATGTGCGGGATGCTGCCGAGAAATGCCGTGTCATAGATGCCCTGGTGCGTCTCGCCGTCCTCGCCGGTCAGTCCCGCGCGGTCGACGGCCAGCACCAGCTTCTGCCCCTGCAGCGCCGCGTCGTGCAGAATCTCGTCGTAGGCACGCTGCATAAACGTGGAGTAGAGCGCGACGACCGGCTTCATGCCGGTTTTGGCAAGACCGGCGGAGAAGGTGACCGCGTGTTCTTCCGCGATTCCGACGTCAAAGAATCGGCGCGGATAGCGCTCCTCGAAGCCGCTCAATCCCGTGCCGAGCGCCATGGCCGCCGTCACGGCACAAAGCGTGCGGTCGTGCAGTGCGGCCTCGCACATATATTTGCCGAACTGCTCGGAGAAATTGGTACCGCTTGTGAGCGGTTCTCCGGAGTCAATGTCGAATTTGGAAATGCCGTGATACACGTCGGCGTGCTGCTCGGCGTATTCGCAGCCCTTGCCCTTGACGGTGTGTATGTGCAGCAGCACGGGCTTTTTCACCAGCTTCGCCGTTTCGAGCGCGTCGGTGAGCTGCGGGAGATTGTGTCCGTCGAC
Organism: Clostridia bacterium; assembly: GCA_017450005.1. Lineage (GTDB taxonomy): Bacteria > Bacillota > Clostridia > Oscillospirales > Acutalibacteraceae > UBA1425. Next base: position 9,770 of record JAFSYM010000154.1, on the reverse strand, counting down.
CGGGCCCATGTAGCGAAAGCCCATATCCTCAAACAGATTGCTGCCGTAGATGTCGTTTTTGATGCGCGTCTTGGTGCGCATGAGCGCGCGCGCGAGCGGCTTGCCCAGCAGCGGAATGTGGTTGAGCACCGCCTCCGTACGCGCCTTGAAGCGCACGTATTCCGGCTTGGAGCGGATCACGGCGAGATACCGCGCGAGCGAGCCGACGTTGCGCGAAATGCTCATCTCGTTGTCGTTGAGCACGACGATCAGGCGGCAGTCGCCGCGGCCGGCATTGTTGAGCGCCTCATACACAAGGCCGTTGGTGAACGAACCGTCGCCCACGACGGCCACGGTGAAGCTCTTGTCGTCATTGAGCTGATTGCCGCGGACGATCCCATAGGCCGAGGAAACGGAGGTGCCGGAGTGACCGGAATAGAAAACGTCGTGTTCGCTCTCGTTCGGACGGGAAAAGCCGGAGATGCCGTCCTCCTGCCGAAGCGTATCGAAGCGGTCGCGGCGGCCGGTGAGCAGCTTGTGGGTATAGACCTGGTGCCCGACGTCGAATATAATCTTGTCCTGCGGGCTGCGGAAGACCCGGTGCAGCGCGACAGTCAGCTCCACCACGCCCAGATTGGACGCGAGGTGTCCGCCCGTGTGCGACACGGTTTTCAGCAGTGTTTCGCGGATTTCGGCGCAGAGCGCGTCCAACTGCGCTTCGTCGAGACGCTTCACGTCCTCCGGTCCGGCGATCGTATCTAAAATACTCAAAAGATTACTTCCTTTATTTGTTACGTTGTGCGAGCGACAGCGCGAGATCGCGCAGACCTCTGCCCGCCTCGCCGAACCGATCGGCTGCCTGTGCGGCTTCGTCCGTGTAGCGTGCAGCCTCGTCGCGCGCGCCGTCCAGACCGCAGAGTGTGACGTAGGTGTTCTTGTGCTGCGCGGCGTCACTGCCGACGGGTTTGCCGAGCGTGGCGTCGTCGCTCGTCACGTCGAGAATATCGTCCACAATCTGGAACGCCATGCCCAGCGCGTGCGCATACTGTGCCGCAGCCGTTTTTTGCGTTTCGTCCGCGCCTGCCGCGATACAGCCGAGCACACATGCCGCGCGGATCAGCGCGCCGGTTTTGAGCGTGTCGGTCTGCCGCAGCGTTTCAAGCGGCACGTCCGCGTTTTCGTTTTCGAGATCCATCGTCTGCCCGCCGATCATGCCGAGGTGCCCGGCAGCAGCGGCGAGCACAGCGCACGCTTCGGCAATCCGCTCGCCCGGCAGCGGCGCGCGCGCGAGCGTTTCAAACGCCAGCGTCAGCAGTCCGTCGCCGGCAAGCAGCGCGTTCGCATAGCCGAACTGCACATGGCACGCGGGTTTGCCGCGGCGCAGATCGTCGTCGTCCATGCAGGGCAGGTAGTCGTGGATCAGCGAATAGGTGTGGATCATCTCCACCGCTGCCGCAAAGGGCAGAGCGGCCTCGACGTCGCCGCCGCACACGCGGCAGAATTCGAGCGTCAGGCAGGGGCGGATGCGTTTGCCGCCGGCCTGCAGACTGTAGCGCATCGCTTCGCTGACCACGTCCGTCCCCGGTACGGCTGTGCGCAGAAACGCTTCGATGCGGGATAAGTCGTCCTGCATGTTATGCATCGTCTTTGTCCTCCCCGGTGCCGAGCGTCACGATCCGCTGCTCGGCCGTGTCGAGATACGTGCCGCACAAGCGCACGAGCGCGGTCGCCTCCTCATACAGTTTCAACGATTCGCTCAGCGGCAGACTCCCGTCCTCCAACTGTGCGGTGATCACGGACAGGCGCTCCATGGCCTGCTCATAAGTCGGTTGTTTCATGGCGTATCCTCCGGGTTATCCGTTGTTGTCCACTGTTTCCACGCGGCAGTCGGCGCAGCCCTTTGCAAAGCGCAGGCGCAGCGTGTCGCCTGCCGAGAGCGCAGATGCGTCCGTCACGGCGGCGCCGTCTTTTTCGGCAATGGCGTAGCCGCGCACGAGCACTTTCAGGGGATTGAGCGCGTCGAGCTTGGCGCAAAGGCGTGCAAGGCGTTCCCGCTCGCTGCCGAGCCGCCGCTGTGCGGCGCGGTCGAGCCGCTCGCTTGTATGGTCGAGCATGAGCCGGTGCGGGGTAAAGATCCGTTTCGGATCGCGCAGTCCGGCGGCAGCGGCGTACCGTTCGAGCCGCATGCGCTCCTGCCGCAGCCGTGCGGTCAATGCGCGGTGCGCGCGCATTTCAAAGCTGTAGAGCACGCCGCGTTCCTCCATGCTGTCCGGTACGGCCAGTTCCGCCGCGGCGGAAGGCGTCGGCGCACGCAGGTCTGCGGCAAAATCGCAGATGGTAAAGTCCGTTTCGTGTCCCACGGCGGAGATCACGGGAATTTCGGAGGCGGCCACGGCGCGGGCGACGATCTCCTCGTTGAATGCCCACAGGTCCTCCGTACTGCCGCCGCCGCGCCCGACGATCAGCACGTCCGCCGCGTGTTTTTCGTTCATCCGGCGTATGGCGTCGCAGATTTGCGGCGCAGCCTCGCGTCCCTGCACCGATACGGGGCACAGTACGACGGTTGTCATCGGAAACCGTCTGCTCAAAATATTGAGTATATCCTGCACGGCTGCGCCGGTTGCGGACGTCACGACGCCCACACGCATCGGGCAGCGCGGGATTGCTTTTTTACGTGATTCGTCGAACAGCCCCTCGGCGGCGAGCTTTGCCTTGAGCTGCTCGAACGCCACGTGCAGCGCGCCGGCGCCGTCTGGCTGCATGTCGTCGATGTACATCTGGTACTGGCCGTCGCGCGGGAAAAGTGAGACGCGGCCGCGCACGAGCACGCGCATCCCGTTTTCCGGCATAAAGCGAAGGCGCGAGGCCTCCGCGCGGAACATCACCGCACGCACGGCAGCGGCATCGTCCTTGAGGGTAAGGTAATAGTGGCCGGTACGGTAGTGATTGGTAAAGTTGGAAATCTCCGCACGCACGTACACCGAGGAAAGATTGCGGTCGCCGTCGAGCAGGGACTTGACATAGGTATTCAGTTGTGAAACCGTTAAAATAGTCATATCACATCATCGTGTGTTTCCAATAGGCGAGGAACGCGGTTCCCGCGGCGTTGTCGCACGCATATTCCGGCAGGGCGAAGATGCTCTCATACTTTGTGCAAAGCATTTCGCGCAGCAGCGTGTTGGACGTCACACCGCCCGAAAACACCAGCGGCAGATCGCCTGCCGTCTGCAGCGCATGGTCTGCCATCGCCTCAAGCGCTTTTTCAATATATAATAAACAGTAGCGGCAAATATCCGCCGCACTTTCGCCGTTTTGCTGCATGCGCGCGCACTGGTTCTGCAGACCCGACAAGCTCACGCAGCCGTCGCGCACGGGCACGCGCACCGTGAAATTCCGGCTGCTCTTGCGCGCCTCGGCGTCGACGTATTTTCCGGCAGGGAAGGGAAAGCCGAGCATCACGCCCACACGGTCGACAGCCTGTCCGGCTTTGAGATCGAGCGAGGTCAGCAGCAGCCCGGCGTGCAGCACGCGCTCCTGATCGGGCGTGACGCGCACACATTCGGTCGTGCCGCCGGAGACGTGGAACGCCAGAAACGGCTTGTCCATCAGGTCGGTCCGTCCGGCGGAGAACAGCGCGGCGGCGATGTGTCCCGCCTGGTGCGAGAAGCGGTACAGCGGGACGCCCAGCGCTTTGGCCGTGCAGGACGCGGCGCTCACGCCCGCCAGAAAGCACGGCATATAGGAGCCCTCGGCGTCGCGCGGCCGGTCGGAAACGCCGACTGCGGCAGCGTCGTGTATGGCGGGCAGCGCGTCAAAAATCTCAGGCAGCGCGCAGGTGTGGTGAAACAGCGCATCGCTTTGCCGCAGTCCCATCTCGCCCTCTTTGACGGGCAGCAGACGGCGGGAAGACTCCATACTGCCGTCCGCAAACAGCGCGGCGGAGGTCGTATAATTGCTGGTGTCGAAGCCGATGAACTGCATCATTCGGCCTCTTTGGCGCGCAGGTACGCGCGCAGCACGCCGTTGACGAAGGACACGTCCTCCGTCGCGGCGTACGTTTTGCACAGCTCGACCGCCTCGTTGACGGCGGCGCCTGCCGGCGTGTCGCAGAATGTCAGCTCGCCGACTGCCAGGCGCAGTACGGCAAGGGATACGCGCGAGATGCGGTTCATTTTCCACCCGCGCAGATTCTGCTCGATGGCGGCGTCAATTTGTTCCTGTGCCGCGCAGATCTGCCGCACGAGTGAGAGCGCAAAGTCGTCCGTGACGATCAACTCGTCTTCGGCCGCCAGCGCGATCACATCCTCAAGCGTCATTTCCGGATGGAACGAGCGGTCAAACAGCAGCAGAAACGCCTGCTCTCTCGCCTCATGTCTTGTCATGGTACACCGACCTCCCTGTGTTTGCGGTGGCCGCAAACGATAAGTCAGTATATTATAACACGTCCGGACGCCGCATACAACAGTTTTTGCAGAAAAATATACAAAAATCAATGTATAATTGCATATAATCTGTGCTGCGCAAACGGGCGGTCATGCCAGCCCGTGCGAATGGTAATGTACCGTCATTTTGTATATGTGTCGGGATGATGTGGGCATCGTCCCCTGCGGAAATGTATCGGCAACGCTGTGTAGGGAACGCATATATGCGTTCTGCCTCTGCGTATTTCCGGTAAGCCCGTAGGGGCGGCTCTCATGTCAAGAGTAAGATGGTATACAATGTGGAAAGGACATGGTACACGACTTTCACAATCTTGAGATTTACGATTTATCCTTTGTCCGGCTGCAGCATCATACTCTGCAATTTTAAATGTTCGATAACAAAGGATAAATGAGGGAGGAATCATCTGTCGAGGGTCTGAATTCGACGTATTCATATATCATCGTTTCGCTTAGATAGACCAGAAATCCTGCGAAGCGAACGTGCCCCCAACTATTGACCTTAATCACATGATATTGTCCGCTGCACACGTATTTCTCAGTTTTATCCGGGTATTTTCCCGGGCCGGGAAAATAGAGATCTGCCTGACGCATCATATTCAAAGCTTCGTGCGGCCGGATATTGTTGTACTTTTCTCTCCATGCCTGCAGCACCAGATCGGCTGCGGTCAAATCTTCAAACGAATGGTGTTTCAGAAGCTCTGATTTCATCGAGCGATGAAATCGTTCGATCTTGCCCTGAGTCTGCGGATGCCTGTATCGTCCGTGAATCGGCAGTATATCAAGGTTCATCAACCGCTTTTCATACTGCGTGAAGCCCTGTCTGAATCCTGCAAACTGTGCTCCGTTATCAGACCGAATCCCCTGAATGCTTCTTCAAAGATTGAGACTACTGCGTTTGCCGTTGACGCAAAAGGGTTGATCTTAATGGCGAATCTTGTACAATCGTCAATGATATCAAACGTAAAACAATAGACGTCGTTGTTTAATAAAAACTCTCCCTTGAAATCCGTTTGCCACATATCATTGCTGTGTTCTTTTGCGAAACGCAGTATCGGTTCTCGTTTTGCCGATTCTTCCGGATCAATACAGCCATTTCTATGAAGGATATTTTATGCACGGCAGTCCTTCATATCCATCGTTAGTCAACACACGATGGATCGTTCGTGCACCCCAACCCGGGTTTTCTGCTCTCAGACCAAAAATCAATTTTTCTGTTTCTTCTGGTGTTTTGTTCGGGATCGTGTTCGGCGCTTTGCTCCGATCCGCCATCGGTAATCCCTGCGATGCACACTCAAGCCATTTTGTAGCCAGTTTTTCTTGTAATGCCGTATTTCCGGCATACAGCGCTGAAATTGCTGCAGTCCCGAGCTGCTATCACGAACGCTTCTCTTTGTTCTTCCACTGTTCTACACTCCCATGACATAGGCACACATCTCTTCTTTTGTATACCTTTATTCTATCATAAAAGTGTATACGATGTCCTTGCACACCTGTTTACTATGATTCTACTTTATACATCTCAGCCGCCCGGTCTTTGCAGTGCGATGCCGGATGAGCGGGCGGATAATATCCGTCGCACAACGTCAACTTCCGGTGTCATTGCGAGCGCAAGCGAAGCAATCCGTCACCCCGGAAAAACGTTCAGACAGGAACAGGGGGCGCGGGTGTCCGGTGGACACCTCTGCCGAAGGCAAAAGCGCCGACCGAGCCGGCAGGCGAGACACGGATTGCTTCGTCGTTAAAACGCCTCGCAATGACAATTGATTTTATGCACATACGCCGCCGAAACCGGCATTGTGCCGAACAAACGAGTGCGCATGATCGTCTTCACGCAACAGCGTTGTTTCAGGCTTTTCGTTCTGCGGGAAAGCGCTCAACTGTCCGATCGCTGTGCGGCAAGCGCGACCAGCTCGCGTTCGAGCGCGGCGTCGGCAGAGGAAGGATAGCTGCGCAGGCTCTTTTCAAACTGTAAAAGCAGCTTTTGCGCGGCAGCGTCGTCGTGCGCGTGCAGCACGGCCGCGGCATACTGTGTGCGGATCACCGACGGAAAGAAACGCATCTGCCGGCAGAACGCGCGCATTTTCTTGTCCTCAAGCGCGGACACGTCCGCCGCATCGCCCTGTTCGAGCAGGTCAATGTAGATGCGGTCGAGCGTCAGCAGGTTTTTATACAGGCCGTGCGTGCCCGGTGCGTCGAGCAGTGCGGCAATATACGTTTTCGCCGTTTCAAAGTCGTGTTGATCCATCGCGCGTCCTTCGGCAAATACGCCGATTGCTGCGGTCATTGCGTTGGCAAGTCCCGCTTCATCCGGAAACGCAAACCACGCCGCCGGCATATCCTTTGGGCGAATACCTTGCGCCTGCAGGGCATGAATATGCATTTGCAGCCGGAACGCACGCAGCGCCGCCGCGTCGCGACCGAGCGCATAGACGTTGTAGCCGTCGTTGGAAATCAGCGCAGTTTTCATCGGTATACCGTTCGACAGCGCAAACAGAATCCCCATCAACGCAAACATCTGCAAAAAAGCATGGCCGTACGGATTTCGCACAAAGACAGCGCCGACGATTGCGGCAGCCGCCGTGAGCAGATTCATCAAGATCCCGCCGAGATTGTACAGCCGGAACGGCAGGATTTCACCCTGCATCGGCGGATCCATCAGGCACTGTCCGCCCGTGCCGGGCAGATGCAGCCGTCGATAATGCAGCCGTTCTCCCTCGCGCTGCACCATACTGTTGCCGATGCGGAAGGATACGAAGCGATACCCGCTCAGAAGGCCTGCAGCCAGATGCCCCGCCTCATGCAGAATAATCTGCAAATAGGCTGAGACGGCAAGAAACAGAAACTCTGCGGCAAGAAACAGCCACGATGTGTCCGCGCCGTCCGGATTGGTACGTGCCATCCATCCCCCCATACAGGCACCGATGAACAGACTGCCGATGAAGACAAGCGGCACGGATGCGATTCGTTTTTTGGATTGCTTTTCTTTCATGGTCATGCCTCGATCTCGATGAATTCCATCAGCCGCAGCCAGTCGGAACGGCTGAAAAAGTGTGTGCCCTTGCGCAGATGATAACCGATATCGCCGCGCAGGAACGCTTCCCCGACGGCCGCAGGTCTGTCCGGCATAGGCGCAGGATTGCGGAATGCAGGCGACGCGGCCAGCACGCTCAGTTGCTCGGACACGGGGTCCGCCCATCGGTCAAGCGACGCGCTGCCGATCAGGCACCGGCGCGGCGCGATACAGGCAAGCAGTTCATGCTGGTCGAACGGCATAGCATCCTCGTTGCCGGTGTAGCGGCAATAGTTCTCACAGAACCAGAACGGAAAGACGCGGCAGATGTGCGCAACTGTTTCGCCCCCTTCGGCACGGCCGCGCGCGATCGCGGCGCCGGAGCTGCCGGAGTCGTTGGAGTATCCCGCGTAGAAGCGCGTGTCGGTCGCCGCCGCGAGCAGCGCCGTCTTGCCCAGCCGCGAATGGCCGCAGACTATAGCTCTCGCGGGATCGAGCACGTCCGTGCGCGTCAGAGCCCAGTCGAGCACACGCTGCGCCGCCCACGCCCACATGGCGATTTTGCCCGGATCGGTCGGCGTGCGTTTGCCGCATGCAAACAAAGCGCCCGCAAGACCGTTTGTAAAGTCGCCGTCGTCCGTCGTCACATCGTTGTGGCAAAAGGACAGCACCGCATAGCCGCGGTCGACCAGCTCCTCGGTCGGCATATACCGATCCGGCACAAGGTCGCGGAAGTTGATGTGGATAAAAAACGGATGCTGTGCGCCGTCTGTCGGCAGCACGGCAATAAACGGGAACGCAAACGCTCTGCCGCCGACCGTGCCCTCAGCCGTTACGCGGTGGCACCGCGCTTTGCCGGCAAAATTCGGCAGCGCATCTTCCTGCACCTGAAAGCGCAGCGACTGCGGCAGCGGCGGCATATAGCCGTACTCCTCGCGTTGGAGAATCTCCAGCATTTCTTCGCGCGTTTTCAGCGCAGGAAGCCGGCGGTCGCCCAGCAGTGCGGAAAGCGATTTGTCCGAACGGATGACTTCGTTATCTCTCATAGATCATGCTCCAATCTGTTTTTTCAATACGACACGGGTTATTCTGCTTTTATCGTACCATACCGTACGGCGCATTGCAAGATTTACGCAAAAAAGAAGGCCTCCCGCGCGAGACGGAAGACCTTCTGAAAAACTGTGTTTATGCTGTGATGCGGGAGATCAGACGAGACCCTGCGCGATCATGGCGTCCGCAACCTTGACAAAGCCCGCGATGTTGGCGCCGGCAACCAGGTCGTCGCCGAAGCCGTACTTGTGCGCGGCCTCGATGGACGTCTTGAAGATGTTCTGCATGATGCCCTGTAGCTTCGCGTCGACTTCTTCGGCCGTCCAGTTGTAGCGCATGGAGTTCTGGCTCATTTCAAGACCGGAAACCGCGACGCCGCCGGCATTGACTGCCTTGGACGGCGCAACGATCACGCCGTTTTCGACCAGGTACTCGACCGCTTCGGCCGTGGTGGGCATGTTGGAAACCTCAACATAGTACTTCGTGCCGTTGGCCACGATCTTCTTCGCGTCCTCCAGACCGACTTCGTTCTGTGTGGCGCAGGGCATGGGGATGTCGACCTTGACGCCCCACGGACGCTCGCCGGGGAAGAACTGCACGCCGAACTTGTCGGCGTAATCCTGCACACGGTTGCGGCAGGAAGCGCGCATTTCAAGCAGGTAGTCGACCTTCTCGTCGGTGCTGATGCCGTCGGGATCGTAGATGTAGCCGTCGGGGCCGGAGAGCGTGACGACCTTGCCGCCCAGCTCGTTGACCTTCTTCACGGTGCCCCATGCCACATTGCCGAAGCCGGACACGGCGAAGGTCTTGCCCTTGATGTCGTCGCCGAAATGCTTGAGCAGCTCGACCACATAGTACACGGCGCCGTAGCCGGTCGCCTCGGGACGAACGAGAGAGCCGCCGTAGGGCAGACCCTTGCCGGTCAGAACGCCGGTAAACTCGTTGCGCAAACGCTTGTACTGGCCGAACAGATAGCCGATCTCACGCGCACCCACGCCGATGTCGCCTGCGGGCACGTCCGTATCGGGGCCGACATGCTTGCACAGCTCCGTCATGAAGCTCTGGCAGAAACGCATAACCTCCGCGTCCGACTTGCCCTTGGGATCAAAGTCGGAGCCGCCCTTGCCGCCGCCCATGGGCAGACCGGTCAGGCTGTTCTTGAAAATCTGCTCAAAGCCGAGGAACTTGATGATGCCCAGATAAACCGAAGGATGGAAACGCAGTCCGCCCTTGTAGGGGCCGATCGCGGAGTTGAACTGCACGCGGAAACCGCGGTTGACGCGGTAGTT
>JAFSYM010000153.1 GCA_017450005.1 Clostridia bacterium | reverse complement strand
CGACCTTTGCCGCCCGCGCCATCTCCTCCGGAACGTTTCCGAAGATCTGCACCGCGCCGGGCGTTTCGTTCGGCGCGAGAAAGAGCAGCTTTTTGCTCTTTTCGTCGTCGTAGCACAGCGCCTTCGCGCTCACCAGCTCCGGGCAGGAGAGCCCTGCGCCGTGCTCGCGGCAGATCTGCCGGAACGCGGCGTCGGTCACGCCCGCCATCGGCGCGAGACAGAGCTTTGCATTCACTTCCACGGCGCCGATGCGCAAGACGATTCGCTCCTTCCGGAATGACGTTTGATTCACTAACCAATCAATATATCATAGAAGAAAGCAAAACAACAGCCCCAATTTGCAGCAAAGCCCCTTTGCTGCACTTTTCCTATGGACAGATGAAAAAAAGAGCAGTATAATACATGATATATAATTAGGTGGAGTACAGATGTTATGAGAATTCGCTTTGCCGCGCAGACGGCGCTGATCATGTTTTTGGACGCGCTGCTGGTCACGGCGTCGGAGGCGCTGGCCCTGCTCGCGCGCTTCAATTTTTCTTTTGCCGACATCGAGCCGTGGCATCTTGAACGCTGGCTGCGGTATCTCCCGCTGCAGATCATCGTGGTGTTGGTCGTGTTCTGGCTGATGCGGATGTACCACTTTGTCTGGCATAACGTCAGCGCGCAGGATGTGGTGCGCATGGTGACGGCGGTGCTGATCGAGTATCTGGTTTTCTTCGCGGGCAGCCGTCTGCTCGGGAACCGGCCGCCGCGCAGCGTCCTGTTTGTGGAGCTGCTGTGTCAGCTGTTCTTCCTGGTTGGCATGCGCTGCTCGCTCCGGCTGTATAGTACGCTGGTGCGTGCGATCGCGCAGCGGGGCGACCGCGGCGGCGAGCGTGTCATGCTCATCGGCACGGGCGAGGCCGGACGCGTCATCGCGCATGAGCTGATCAGCAGCGACGAGCTTTCGGCGAAGCTTTGCTGCGCCATCGACGACAATCGGAACAAGTGGGGCAAGTATATTGAAGGCGCACCCATCGTCGGTGGGCGGGACAGGATCGAATCCGCCGCGCAGCGGTATCGCATTACGCAGATCATTCTGGCCATTCCCTCCGCGTCGGCAAAGCAGAAAAAAGAGGTGCTGGAGATCTGCCAGACCACCGGCTGCCGTGTGCGCATCGTGCCGGGCATGTACCAGCTCGTCAACGGCGAGGTGAGCCTCGCCAGCGTCAAGGACGTGCAGGTGGAGGATCTGCTCGGACGCGAGCCGGTGCGCCTCAATACCGCCGTGATGGACGAGTTCCTGCGCGGCAAGGTCGTGCTGGTGACGGGCGGCGGGGGTTCGATCGGCAGTGAGCTGTGCCGCCAGATCGCAAAGTTCGCTCCGAAGCAGCTCGTTGTGCTCGATATCTATGAGAACAACGCCTACGACATCCAGCAGGAGCTGCGCCGCACCTACGGCGACCGGCTGGATCTGCGCATCGAGATCGCCAGCGTGCGCGACAAGGAGCGTATTTACGATCTGTTTTCCGAGCTGCGGCCGGACGTCGTGTTCCATGCGGCGGCGCACAAGCATGTGCCGCTGATGGAGGACTGCCCTACTGAGGCGATCAAAAACAACGTGTTCGGCACATGGCACGTCATGCGCGCCTCGGAGAAATACGGCGTAAAGAAGTTTGTGATGATCTCCACGGACAAGGCGGTCAATCCCACGAACGTCATGGGCGCCACCAAGCGCATGTGCGAGATGCTGCTGCAAAGCCGCGGCGACAGCGCGACGGAGTTCTGCGCCGTGCGGTTCGGCAACGTGCTGGGCTCGAACGGCTCGGTCGTGCCGCTTTTTAAGCGGCAGATCGAGGAGGGCGGCCCCATCACGATCACGGACAAGCGCATCATCCGGTATTTCATGCTCATTCCCGAGGCGGCGCAGCTGGTGCTG
>JAFSYM010000152.1 GCA_017450005.1 Clostridia bacterium | reverse complement strand
GTCGCGCAGAGACAGCGTGTTGTATGCCGTAAGCGACAGCAGCGTCACGTCGTCTTCCTCGTCCTCGAACGCAATCGGTTTGCCGTCAAAGAGCATCCGGCCTTCCCGTTCGCTGATCTTGTCGATCACGGATTTGTTCAGATGGCTGTGGTCGATGACGGCCAGCCATTCTTTTGTGCCGTTGGCGCGTTGGCGGCCGAGATAGAAGCACATTCCCGTGGTGTTGAAAATCAGCTTCCCGACCGTCACTTCCGACGGCAGCGTGCTGACAATCTCGATACCGACGGTCTGAAGCGTATCTTGAAGCATCGAATAGATCTCCGACAGAGCCTGTCCGCCTGCACCGTCCGCAGCGTGGAACCACAAGCCCTGTGCGGGATCTGTGCTGTCCAGCACGCCGTCAGCCGAGCCGACTTTCGTGATCGCCAGCACGCGCAGCGACAGCGTCAGGGTGTTCGTGACGTCTTTCGTCAGCGGCACATAGAGCGTGTTGCCGTCCCTGTACGAGCCCTCCACGTTCGGCTCGGTCGTGATCGGCGCCGTCGTTTTCGTCGTGTCCGCCGTCTGGAAGCGCACAACGTGATGCGTCGCGCCCTCGATCATGCCCGGCGGGATCTGCAGCGCCAGCCGCGCGGCGTTATGTTCGTCCTTTACGCCGAGGCAGGTACCGTCCGGGAAATCCACGCCCGACGTGCCGAAAACAATGCGGAAGTCATTCATCGGGCTTGTCCTCCTCTTCTGCTTCACTGAGCAGCTCCTGCAGCACCTGCTGCGCGCCGCAGATCGCGTTCAGTTGTGCGATTGCCTGCTCCTTCTGCTGGTCAAGCTCCCTGAGCTTGTTCCGGATCGTTTCCGTTTTCATTTTCGTCTCCCTCCTCCGCTTCTTGTATTGTCAACAGAGCCGCATCGGCTTCCGCTTTTGTCTTAAACCATGTCTTTCCGTAGTCCGCCGACGGATAAACCACGAACAGCCCATAGAAGTCGCTGCGCAGATCCGCATAAAAGAAATACTTGTCCGCTGCCGCGTCGTACTCGGTGAAAGCGCGGGCAAGCACACCCTCCAGCACGACCGTGTTCTTGTAAACGAAGAAAACTGTATCGCCGGGTTTGACCGCAGGATTCATAAGCTCGCCGTTTTCGATCAAGTCCTCCAGCAAACCCAGCTTCTCCCTGGCAAAATCGGGCGCGGAACCTCCGACGTCTTCCACATAGATATACCCAATCTCAATCGGCTCTGTAATTCTACCGTCGAGGATTTCATCTTCGTCCATGTTGTGCCTCCAATCTTTCTACTTTTTCCAGCAGCTCCTGTGTGGCTTTCCAATTCAGAGCCGCCATGCTGTAAAGGTCAATACTATCTCCGCTTTCGGAAATCACTTCCTCCGGCGTTTCCCTCTCGACGACAAAACCGACGCTGCGTTTCGAGCGGATCCCGTCGTCGGGGTTTTCCGGGTTCTTCAGATAGTTAAATGTGTAAACTTTACTGTCCCGCACCATGCCAAGCGCCGACGGGCACTCCTCAATGTTTCTCTTTATCTTCTCCGTCGAGGAGGCGTTCACAGAACCGTGATAACCGTCAAGGTCAAAATAGCCGACCATATAAACCCCGACTGTAAAGAAAATCTTTAAGGAATCAGACGTTGTACGGAAAGCTACGCCATCGCCGGAATCGTAAAAGTAGCCACGGTAATTGCTCATAGAACGACCGACGTAATAATAATCCGAGACGAAGTTTGTGCCGACGACATCTACATTTGCGGAACTTGCAACGTCGATATTATAACGAGACCCGTTTTTATAGCAGCTAACAATATTCGTACCCGCAACCCAGATACTCGCACCCGAGGAATCGCCTATTGCCGTATGTGTGTGATTGGCGGCGGCATAGTTGGAATGCGTGTGATTTGTTTTGGAATATCCGCTTAAGGTTACACCGTTAGCCAGATAGACCCCGGTACTGTCAAATGTAACCGTATTGACGCCGTTGACCCACACGCTTGCGCCGTTCGCGCCCTCAAGCCGATCATGCGTATGCCCTCCATCTGCTTTTCCGTTAATTGCTGTCCATAGGCTCGTCTGGGTTGTCGCATACGTTCCCGTTTTCCAGTCCTCAAAATCGCGCAGTGTGCCGTGGATGCCGTCGCTCCTGACCGATGCCACTAAGGTGTCGCCAACGGTAAACAGAATCGGATTCGTTGACGACGTCGTTCGCAACGCGATACCCGTGTCTCCGCCTGAATCGCCGGCGTAAATGTACCCGCGGTTGTACCCGTCAACATCCAGGTATAAGCGCCCGTGAACATCCCCAAAATAGCCGCCTTCCTTGATCGTTCCGAGGATCCAATTGTTGTATACAAACTGGGTCTCGCCGTTATTTTTAACAATGATATGTGCTTGAGTATCTTCCGGAGTACCGTGCCCGATTCTCAGATCGCTGCCATAAGCTGAATTTACAAATAACCACGGTTCGTTGTCTCCTATTCGGCCGAACCCCCCGATTTCTTTGTCACCAGCTAAAAGTCGGTATGCACCCTCGTTGACCTTCGTCCCGATCACCTTGCCGCTGGCTGCTGTGCGTGTCGTCTTTATGTAGGTGCTTTCAAGATTGATCTCCAAACCTGTATGATACGTGATCGTGCCGGCATGAATCACGCTCGCGTTCAGGGTGCCGGTCGTGATCATGCTTGCATTGATCTTGCCGTCCTTAGTAATCGCCGTTGTATAATCACCGAAGTAGCCCGTGGACGAGTAGCCGAGGCCGTTCTTGTTCCACCGCCAGACCTTAGCCGACGGAGATGTGTAGTCCTCGATGTCCGAGATCACGATCTCCTGCGGTGACGAGCCGGACGGGAGCAGATGCACATAGCCGCCGTCCGCGCCGGTGATCAGCGCCGTGGCGTCAGCGATCGCCTGCGTGTAGGCCGCCGTGATTGCGCTGGTGTCTATATCCAGGTCGATGTTCTTCAGCAAATTGCCTACGTCCGCAACGGTCTGCCGAAGCGTATCTCCTAAATTTGCCCGCGCAGAGCCGAGCTCGATACTGTTGTACCGCTCAGCAATGCAGTCGTACTCCGTTTTGATGACCTGCGCTTTTACGTCCACGCCGAGGACTTCGTGCCGGACAGTGACCCAGTCGCACAGGGAAACCTTTTCCAGTGCGGCAAGGTCGGCATACTCCGGTGACTGCCACAGGTGGATGAACGACACCGACACATTTACAGACGGTGCGTTGATGCTGTTCGCGTTCAGATATGCCTGTGCTTTCGTTTTCAGTGCCGCCGCGGTGACCGCTTCGTCGTTTTGAAAATCGCCGGAAAAGTCACGGATCAGCACACGGTCAGCGATGCCGGACTTGTTCTGCACGGCGAGCGTCCCTTCGGCGATCGTAACCAATACGTCGTCTTTGACCGCATACGGGAACAATGCCGTGTACGCGCTGTCGAGCGACGTAGTGACCTTCAGATCGGTTATGTTCTTCCTGTACGCTACGACGACGCCCGTGTCGCGGCCGCGATGCTGGTGCAGCTTAACCGTGTAGTTGTCCCACTCAAACTCCCCGCCGAACGTATCCAGCAGAGACCCCTCCGAGCCGCCCAGAGCGGCACGCGCCGAGCCGACCTGATACTTATACGCTTTGGTTGCTGCCCATCCGGTATCCGCAGAGGAAAACTGCCGACTGAGCGACAAATAGGCGTTGACTTTTGCCAGGACGGCAGAGACCGCCTGATGCGCAGTGCCCGTTCCGGAAACGCCCGTGATCGGGTAGTGTGCCAGTGCGTAGGATACGTGCTCGCAGCGCACCGTCACAATCCCGGCGATTGGCTTCGTGATCTCATAGATGCGAAACAGCTGCAGGTCTGCCGTATCGTTCGGCTTTGCCTTGATGTAGCGGTCGACCGCCAGCTCCCCAAACAGGGGACCGGCAACCGGATAGGTCAGTTCCAACTCGAAGATGCCGTTGCGTTCCTCGGTGACGACGCAGGACGTCGCGTCCGGCAGGAAACCCTTGACGGTATCACCTGCCAATAAAATAGGCGTCACGCGCCCACCTCCTTAGATCCGCCTCCAACGCGGAATAATCTCCACTTTCGTGATCCCGGACGAAACCTGGATCGTGTTGTCGCCCGGCTCCAGCACAGGGAAGCTCGTGAACAGGAGCTTGTCATTGCACAGCGTCGCGCCCTTGTAAGCGCACATCAGCTCGCTGTCGAGCTCTATATAGCCGTCGATGCCGCGGAACGAGTATTCCTTTCTCCCGGACGCGCCCTCGATGTACAGCGATACGCTGCCGCTGCCGGCGGTGATCCTCCAGTACGGCTGCGACGCATACGCCTCCGGGTTCACAACCGTCGCTACGCCGTGCGTCGCCGTTGCCCCGACCGGGTTGATAATGTCGCTCCCGGACACGTTGAGCGTGATCTTGTCCTGTGTGGCTGCGTCGGTGTACGCCCTGTACAGATACGGCTTGCAACTAAAAATCAGTTGCAGCCTGCCGACTTTTTGGGCGATCTCTTCCGGGTTCATCTCCGATATGAACACGCCGTGCCGGAAGTAGTCCGGCTGGTAGCTGTCTTTCAAGATGTGGTACCCAGTCGCCTGCAGCCACTGCCGCAGCGTCGGCGCCTTCTCCGGCAGACCGACGAACTGCACCGTGTAGGATACGTCGACGTTTTTCCAGCCGCCGCGGTCGATCAGCACGTCGCCGTTTCTGCCGGGCACATGGATCATCTCCACGTCGCGCTGCGGTGCGTTATAAATGCTCTTTTCCGAGATCAGCAGCTCCATGCTGTCGGAGCGGATCCCGCCCCATTCAAACCAGTTAATGCCTGTCATGCAAACGCCCCCTGCTTTCGCTGCATTTTCGCAGCAAGGACTTCGGAAATCTCATCGGCAAGGTGATTGATGTCCTCCTGCCGATAGTTATGAAACTCTCCGATGCTCAGCGTCACGCTAACGCCGCCGTTCTTGTACGCTTCGTTCTCTTCCCTTGTCAGCACGCGTTCGCCTTTGTGCAAGATCGCGCGATAGCCGTCAAACGGTACGTAATCCAGACCGTCCGCGTGGGATCCGTCGTAACCGCCACCGCCGCCGCCACCGCCGCCGGTGAAGAAGTTAGCGATCGCACCTTTGATGCTGTTGAAGATGTTTTTGCCGACGGAAAGCCAGTCGTAATGAATGATCGCATCGACCAAAGCGACGCACAGATCCCACGCCGCGCGCAGCAGCTCCGGCAGGTTGTCGATCAGACCTGTGGCGATCTTGACCACGATGTCCAGCGCCGCGTGGGTGAGCTTCTTTATGTTGTCGCCGGCGAGCAGACCGTCGATCAGTGTTTCGATCATCAGAAACGCGCTGTCGACGAGCAGATCTACATTATCCGCAAGAAAACCGACTACGTTTGTCAGGATGCTGACTGTCGCGGTCATGATGGTCTGTATGTTTTCGCGGGTGAGCAGACCCTCCGTTAACGTCGAAATGATCTTGAACGCCGATTCTGTGATCTGATCCAGCCGGGAGATCAGACCGTCGGCGAGCGAGACTATGATTTTCGGCGCGGCCTCCAGGGCGACCTTTGCCACCCGCTCGAACACACCGCTGAAACGCGGGATCATCGTGTCCAGCGACTTCATCATGCTGTCGATGCCGTCTTCGATCTTCTTCTCGGCACCGTCCTCGCCGGTCAAGGCACCCGTCAGACCGTCCAGCACGGACGTCATACCGGGGAGCAGCTCGGCGAAAGCGTTGTCCTTGATCGACTTCATCGTCGTTTGCAGGCTCGTCAAGCTGTCCTGATAGGCAGCAGAAGCGTTTACAGCATCGTCCGACATGACCATGCCGTACTCTTTCGCCTTGTCCATCAGCTCCTGTGTAGCTTCCGCGGACTGATTGAACAGCGGCATGAGGTCTTGCCCGCTTTTGCCGAAGAGCGCGTTTGCGAGGGCAGCTTTTTCCGTTTCGGACTTCACGCCCTGCAGCGCCTTGACGGTCGTCTCGAACACTTCCTCACGGCTCTTGCCCTTGAGGTCGTCCATAGACAAGCCGAGGCGCTTGAACTTATCCTGCGCGCCCTCGCTCCCTGCCTGTGCCTTTTCAAACTGATTTGTCAACGTTTTCAAGCCCGTCGTGCAGTTCTGCATCGACGTGCCGGAGATGTTCATCACGTAGTCCCACTTCTGGTAGGATTCCGCACTCATTCCGACCTTCTGGCTCTGCTTATCGATCTTGTCGCCCGCATCCGCCGCAGTATCCGCAGCCTTGACCAGACCTTTTGCGATCGCTGCAGCGCCCGCCACGACAGCACTCGCAGCCGCAGACGCAGCCGTGAACGCGCCCTTCAGAACTTTAAAGCCGCCGGAGGCGACCTTGTGCCCGATCTCGCCCGCCTTGTCCATAGCCGCCGCGAGCTTCGGGTGCTCGTCCTTCAGCTTCTGGACGTGCTCTTTGAGGCTGTCGATCGGCTCGGCGAGCTTTTTGAAAACCGACGCTTTCGCCGGCAGCTTGCCGAGTTCTTCGGCGTAATAGCTGACCTGCCCCTTTGCCTTCTCCAGCTCACGGGCAAGCGCGCGCTGTTCCTCTTCCATTTCCTCGGTCACGGTGTCGGCGTCGCGCATCTTCTTGTTGTGCGCTTCGAGCATCTGCGACAGTTGGTCGACACGCTCTTTCGAGGTGTGCAGGTGCTTTTGCAGTATGTCGTGTTTCTGCGCGAGCAGCTCAGTACTGGTCGGGTCGAACTTCAGCTGCTTGTTGATCTTGCTCAACTCGCCGCCGGTGCTCTTCAGCGCCTTGTCCGTTGCTGCAAGGGACGAGCTGACGCCCTTCATGTCGGCGCCGATCTGGATAGTGATGCCCTGTATCTTTATGTTCTCAGCCCCCCTTTATTCGACGCAGCCCCGCGCGATCCGGTTCGGTATCCTCAAGCCGCTCGCAGTCCGCGAGATACTCGTTTCCCTCCGGCGTGCGCAGGTTATTAAAAATTACGGCGTCCCGTAAGTATTGCCAAAATTGAAAAATGTTCAGATCATACACGCCGTTGAAATCAATGCCGGTGTAATCTGCGACCGTCTTGATCTCTATCGTGGCGGGTATGTAGTTGTGGCCCCTATCGTCCTCTGTCGGATAATAGGGGACGCTCAGTTTTTTGCCTTGCGCGTAGTACCGATCCAGGTGAAGAACTCCTGAATAAACGCGACCACCGCGTCCAGCGGCATTTCCGACAGATCCTCCGGCGTGATCTTCACGCCCTCGCGGTTGCTGGAAAGCATCTCGCTGCACAGATCGAGCAACAGATCCGCGTCGCGCGGTCCACTGGCTTTAGCCATGTACTGCTTGTACTTAGCGACCGACGGTGCGAATACGTGGATCTCGCGCTCCTGGGCGCCGTCGTCCTCCGTTACGTTAAGAGTTACCGGGAAATACGTGTTTGCAAAAGAATTAAAGTTGAACGCCATTTTTATTTACCCCCTGAATTTTTGAAAACAGGGAGAGCCGTGAAGCTCTCCCCTTGATGTTGATTACGATGCCTTGCTGGTGACGGTGACGATGCCGGCTTTGACAACCTTGTTGTCGCCGTTCAGAACGACAAGCAGCAACTTGTTGCCCGTAGTAGCCGTGATCTCATCGGAGCCGTTCCACGCTGTGTAGTTGCCGGCAGCCGCGCCGACGGTAGCCGCGTCCAGATATGCGGGCATATCGAGCGTCGCAGCCGTCTTGTATGCGTAGCTCTCGCCGGTGCCGAGTGTGTTGGTCAGCGTCAGCTTGGTCTTGCCATTTGTCGAGCCGGCCTCGCTGGTGACCTTCAGCACACCGCTCTGCGGGATCTGTTCCAGGATCGCGAGCTTCGTGCCGGTATTGTCCAGAGCCTCCGCCGTGAACGTCGCGTCGACGACCGTCGCTGCGTCTTTCTTGAACTCCAGTTTGAAGCCGGCGGTATTCTTGCCGGTGATCACCGCGTAGATGTTACCGTCGACCTTGTCCTCATGAACGAACACCAGCGCGTAGGTCTTGCCGTCGGCGTTTTCAATGCCGCCGATCAGGACTTGACGCAGACCGAGGATCGGGTCGTCGGTCACGCGGGCGGTCTCGCAGATCTTCGTCAGCGTGTTGCCGTTCCAGGTGATCACGCCGGACTTCAGCGTTACGTCCTCGGTGTTGAGTACGGTCTTACTGACGATCTCAAGGTCGTCCTTGATCGTCTGCGCGTTTTTTGTGTACTCAAGCGCAGCGCCGCCGGAGATCAGGCCGAGCAGGTTCTCGTCGGTTGCGATACTCTCGCAGTAGGACAGAGTAGCTGCGGGGCTGGCAAGTGCCGTCGACAGCGCGTTGTCGTCCCTTTCGACGATATAGAGCTTGCCGGAGCCGAGCCGGATGCGCTCTTTATCCTTTTTGACCGAAATCTTCAATTTCGCTTTTCCTCCAATTCAAAGTTGTAGATGGTCTCAAACAGTTTCTCGTCCGAGACCCATATGCGCTCGGTGCTGTAATCAACGCCGAGCGCGTCAAGCTCTGCCGCGATCCGCCGCTCCACGCGCAAGTCAATCTTCTCCGCATAGAGCTCGACCGTAATGTCGCGGTGAGCGATTGGGTTGCTAAAGTCCGCACCGTAGCAGTTTGTGCGTTCAAACCACACGATGCGAGGCAGCATAGGCTTCAGAAAGCGCGTCGGGTTGACTTTCACGCCGGTGCGCTCAAGAATCGCTTGTATGTCGGTCATCCCTTTTCAATCGCCTCCTTTGCCCGCTGCAGATATGTCGCCACAACGTGTTCCTCTGCGGGCTTGATGTGCGGGTACGCTTTGGTACGTCCGCCGTTTCGCGTCTCGTGTCCGTTCTCCAGCAGATGCGTCAGCCGGTAGTGGTCTTTATTGTGGATCACGCAAGTCGTGACCAGACCGCCGGAGGTCGTTTCCGTCTTAACTGCCCAGCTCTTCGCGTACTTTCCGCCGCCTTTTCCTTTTCGCTTCGGCGACGTCCGCCTCAGCTCCGCGACACAGTCCTTGCCGCAGTTGACCGTCTCCGCGCCGATCGCGCGAAGCACAGACGAGCTGAAATCGTTAAGCTGTGCCGCGACCGCTGCCGTGAAACCGGACGGATTAACCGTGATTGCCACTGCGCCGCACCCCCTTCAGTTTGACAAACCTGTTGCCGAACTGCGGGTTGTCCACGCCGTGAACGTCGTACTCCTCGCCGCGGTACAGCACACGAACCTCGCCGGCGTTCAGCCCGGCAAGACGGCGGCAGTAGCGCAGCGTGAACACGACCGTGCGCTCATCGCCGACGGAACGCGCCGCCCAGTATTCGGAGCCGTAGATCGCGTTCACATAGGCGTGCGCGGCGTAAAACGGCGTCCACTGCTCGTCGTCACCAAGCCGGAGGAGCGTAACGGGCTGATTAAACACCATGCGCGCCACGCTCCAATCTCAGCTGCAGCATGAAGTTGTCGACCATACGGCGGGTACCGGACGAGACTTTGCCGTCCAGCTCCCCGGTACCGCGGGCGTTGTACAGATCCGCGATCACCTGCATCAAAAGCATCTGCGCGCGCGGGTCGTTTCGGTCGTACCCTTTACCAATCGCACCTTCGAGGTAGGCGTAGGCAGTCTGCTCCATCATCTGCAGCAGTGCATCGTCATCCGGGAAATCAATGCCGAGGTACGCCTTGATGCGCTCAAGCATACCGCTCTACCTCCTTCGCCGGGTTAGGATGCGGAGACCTGAATATAGCCGTTGACGAACGCGGCAGCGTCGCGAACCTTATAGTCGGCGCGCATGATGCCGCGCAGGAGCGTCAGGTCTTCCTCGTAGGCGTTCAGCTGATCATCGCCGGAGCCGACGATTGCGACGTCGGACGCCTTAACCGCAAGCGTCTGACGGTCGAACTTGATGATGCCTTCCTTCAGATCTCCGATAATGAAGGGGTACTTGTAGCCGGCCACCGTCTCGACACCTTCGACCTCCGTCTTGACCTCTGCGCTCGGCAGGTCCGCATTCGGCACGACCACGATCGGGATGAAACGTGCGCCGACAGCGAGACGCATCTGCATCGCGTTCGCCGGGTCGGGAGAAAGCAGGTAGCGATCGTCGCCGTCCTTGAGGGTGTCAAGGTAATTCAGACCGTCGTCGTTCGTGATGATGCTGGAGGTGCCGGCGAACGTGCTGCCGAGCGTGACGTTGATCGCGGACTTGATACCGTCCAGACCGTCAAGCGCTGTCGCGGTGTTCGTGGCGACTGCAGCGAGGATCTTCGTGTCGTCAGTCTTGGCTGCGGCTTCGCCCAGCCATTCGACCAGGAAGTTCTCGATTGCCTCGTCGCTGTCCGCGAGCAGCTCGTTCGTGGCGGCAATGTAGCCGGCCAGCTTCTGGATCGTGTAGGTCAGACGCTGGAACGCCGGACCGGTCTTCTTGCCGATCTTGCCGCCTTCGTTCACGGCGGTGAACGCGGAGTGCGCGGCGCGGGAGAGGAACGTGCGGGCGCCGCTGTTCGTGTTGACCTTCTCCACACGGATCAGGGAAAGAAGATGTGCGTGCGCGTCGCGCAGGCGTTCGACCTTCGTCACGATGTCCTCGGGGACGGTGTAGCCGCCGTCGGCTGCGGTGCCTTCGTTGTTAATGCTGAGGGTCTTGTTCTTCGGGAAGCCCTCGCGCGCGGCCTGGAAGAAGCTCTTGCGGGCGTCGTCCGTCTTTGCACCACCGTCCGCGACTTTGGCCTTGACCGGCTCTTCGTTCGCGCCCTTGACCAGCTCTTCGCTCTCAAAGATCGCCTTTTCGGTTTCGTACTGCGCGGTCAGCGCCTTCGCCTCTTTGACAAGGGCTGCCTTCTTCTCCGTGTCGGTTTCCGCTCTCGCGGCGGTGTTCTTCTGCTCGATCGCGGTCAGCAGGTCGCGCATAGCTTTGTTCATTTTCATGATCAGATCATCCTTTCTGTTTTTCGTGAAAAATAAAAACATCGAGCAAGTCGATGTCTGTCTGGATCGCCTTTTCGGCGGTTTCGTCTGTGTTGTCCGGGGTGTTTTTGTCCGTGCCGGTGTCGTCGGCATCTTCATCTTCGTAGGCTTTCGTTACGCCGGCTTTTCTTTGTGCCGGCACAGCAACGAAGCTCACTTCATAAGCGTCCGTAGGGTTACCGAGGATCTTGTGACAACGTGTGCCATCATAGGCTTTTCCAGCCCAGTGCCCGCAAGAACGATAGTCGCAGCCGCACACGGAACACGTCACACGAGCCACAGCGCAGCCCACACTGACTTCCTTTTTGATACCCGCCTGGATCTCCTGGATCAGATCCCCGTTACTCTCTGTGCGCACCATGTACGCATTCGCGACCAGCTTCGTGTACGGCTCTCCGGCTTTTGTGGTGACGCCTTCTTCCTGTACAACTTCGGTGCGGTAAATCCGCGCTGTCTGCTGTGCGCTGCTCCAATTATGATCGGCAATAATCGTTCGACCGAGGAACAGATCTGAAAGCGTTTTCAGAGCGTCCACCGTAAAGCGCTCCTGCGCACGGTCGATCTCGTTATCGCACAACGTCAATCGGAACGTATACACCTGATCTGCAGTGAGCTCGTTCAACGTGTAGTTGTTAATGAGCGCTAAATCTTCCGCAGACAGCTCCTGCGCACTGATTTGTGCGCTTTTATGCAGCTTCGGCATTGGCCTCCTCCTTTCCTACGTATTGCACGCCCGCCATCTCCACAGGGAGCATATTGCCGTTACACAGCAGCTTGTCCGCACCGGGCAAGGCAGGCATATCCACAAATTCCCGCGCTTCGTTCGGCGTGTAGAGGGAATTCTGGATCCCTTTGGTCAGCGCTTCGGTCTGCGTCGCGAGATCCGCACGCAGCAGCACGTTGAAGTTGAACCGGAAGAAGTACCCGGCGGCTCTGTCTGAACTGCTCCCCGTCAAGAGGACAATGAAATAATTAACAAATAATTCACAACGCGTTGCGTTGTGGTACCGCAGATTCCGGTTGAAATTTTGAGGATTTCAACCGGAATTTGCGGTCTCTTATGCTACCTTAAACAGCT
>JAFSYM010000151.1 GCA_017450005.1 Clostridia bacterium | reverse complement strand
CGTCTCGCCTGCCGGCTCGGTCGGCGCTTCTGCCTTCGGCAGAGGTGTCCACCGGACACCCGCGCCCTTACACAGGGGAGGCTAAGATATGGCGCTTGTGCAAAGGATGCAATCCTATCCCACAAAATTCCGTGAAGAACCTTTTGTCCGGAATCAGTCGGATATGATCGTGCGCGCCGCCTGGTCATAGCGGCACAAGTTTGTCTGCACCATGCGCAGATAGGTCACGTCCGTCACATTGATGTCGTTGTCCGCGAACAGGTCGGCCGCAAATGTGTACACACTGTTGAAATTCTTTTCAACCAGATTGGCATTCATCATGCGCACTCTTGTCACGTCGGTGGAATTGATCATTCCGTCGCCGTTGACGTCTCCGAAGATGACGATCTCGTATTCCTCGATGACTTCACCTGTAAGGTTGCCGACCAACTGGACAAGTGTGCCGGTGTGGATCGCGCCCTCTTCGATAACCAGCGTGCCGTTGCCCACGACAGACAGATAGTCATTCTCCAGTTCTTCTCTGGTGACGCCTGCCTTCAGACCGTAGATGAAGTGCCTGTCGGCTTCGATGACCGTGGTCGAACCCTCGGCCGGTACCAGACGGATCTGCTGACCCGACCACACCGCGTACAGCGTGATCGTGGGCTTGGGCGTCCAGACGACTTCCGCCTGTTCGAGCACCTGCGCATTCAGCGAGAAGGAGGCTCTGTTGGCATAGGCCACAATGCCTCTGTCTGCGTCGGCTTTGGTAAACGCCCAGCCGGCAAAGGCGCAGGGCACGCCGTTGATCGGCGTTTCGGCGACGTTCCATGCGCGCAGCGTGACTGCGGCGCCGTCCATTTCCACGTTGGTTGCGATCAGTGTCACGGGCTGTCCGTTATCGTTCAGCGCGCCGTTCATGTTGTAGGAAATGGTGAAGTTGCAGCTGTTCCAGACCGCGTACAGATTGACGATGCTGTCGTCCGTCTGGCTGAGATTGAGCACGGCGTCGCCGTCCGCATAGGCGATTGAGCCGGTCTCGGCGGTCGCCCAGCCGACGAACGTGTAGCCGTCGCGTGTGAACGCGTTCGCTGTCAGCGCCTGCGAAACGCCGTAGCGGAACAGTTCGTCGTTCATCGTGCCGATACCGCCGTTGGCGTTGAAGCGCACATAATAGATTGTCTGATCCCACAGTGCGGTCAGCGTGACGTTGCCGAGCGCGTTTTCCGGCGCCGTATCCGTCACGATCACGTTGTTCCACGCGCTGTCTGCCTGCCAGCCGCCGAACGAATAGCCCGTACGGGTCACAGTGGGCAGGACGATTGCCGTGTCGACGTCATAGACCGTGGTGTACCCCTCGCTCATGGTGCCGCCGGCCGGATCATAGGTGATGGTGTAGGCGTCCTTTGACCACTGCGCCGTCAGCGTGACGCTGCCGTAGCAGCCAGCCGCAACCGTGCCGTTGTAGGTTTCCCACGTCACCCAGCTGCCGCTGTCTTCGGCGGTACGCCAGCCGACGAGCGTGTAGCCTCTGCGCGTGACCGTCGGCATCGTCACCGTGTCGCTGATGGTGTATGTTGTCGTGCCGGGTTCGCTGATTGTGCCTTCGCCGGCGTCGTATGTGATTGTGAAGCTGTCCTTTTCCCAGACGGCATACAGTGTGACCGTCGTGTCGGCCGATGCGGTCAGATTCATGACCTCGGCACCGTCCGCATACGTCGCGTTTGCCGCCGTCCTGGAGGTCGACCAGCCGAGAAAGCGGTATCCGTTGCGGACAAATTCGTTCGCGTAGAGCGTGCTGCTCTCGCCGTAGGTCATGCTCTGCCTGAACATCATGCCGCCGGTCGAGTTGTTGCCGTCGAACTGTACGTAGTACGACACGCCCGTCCAGACCGCCGTCAAGGTCACGTTGCCGTAGTATCCGGCGCTGATATTGCCCGTATATATGCCGTCGCCCCAGTTGCCGGAGCCGTTTGCCTGCCAGCCGTTGAAGACATAGCCGGTTTTGCGCGCGGCGGGCAGTGTGATTGCGCCGGTGACGTCATAGGCGGTCGTGTACCGCGCGGTGATGATTGTGCCGCCGTCCGTGTCGTAGGAGATCCTATAGCCCTTCACCGACCACTGCGCCTGCAGCGTGACGTTGCCGAGCATGCCGGAATTGAGGATGCCGGTATACGTCGTATCCGCGTTCCACGATCCGGTGGAGACGGCAGGCTTCCAGCCGCCGAATGCGTAGCCGGGTTTCTCGACGGTCAGGGGCAGGCGGATCTGATCCGCGGTCGAATACGTGACGGTATATTCCGGGTCAAGAATCGTGCCGCTGTCCGTCGAGTACACGATCGTATACGTGCTCGGCGTCCACAGCGCGTACAGCGTAACGACGGCGCCCGGCTCTGTCGTCAGATCCTGCACACGTTCCTGATTGGCGTAGACCGCCTCTTGTGCCGCGCTTGTCAGCGCCCAGCCGAGGAAGGTGTAGCCTGTGCGCGTATAGGCGTTGGCCGTCAGTGCCTGCGCGACGCCGTACACAAAACTCTGATTTGCCATCGCTGTGCCGTCGCCCCCGTTGGCGTTGAACGCCACGCTGTAGTTGTTGGCACGCCAGACGGCTGTGAGCGTCACGTTGCCGGACATGCCGCTCACGGTGTGTCCCGCGTTGTATGTTCCGGGTCCCCAGTTGCCGCTGCCGTCTGCGCGCCAGGCAGTCAGCGTATAGCCGGGTTTTACGGCGTCCGGAAGCGTGATGACGGTATCGACAGTGTAAGCACCCGGGCAGTCGCCAGTCACGATGCCGCCGTCCGTATTGAAATCAATCGTATACGTTTCTGCCGCCCAGCAGGCATAGAGCGCAACGACGCCGTCTGCGCTGTCTGTGAGGTTGACCACCTCTTCGCCGTCCGCATAAACCTTTTCGCCGTCCTGCGCGGTTGCCCATCCGTCAAAGGTATAGCCCCGGCGCGTAAAGACGTTTGCCTGCAGCGCCTGCGCTTCATCGTATGTGAACGCCTGATCCGCCATCGTGCCGGTGCCGCCGTTTGCCAGGAAGGAAACGGTATACGGATTCGGGCTGTAGTAGAGCGTGAACAGCTTGTCGGCAGTGGCCGACGCATGCAGCTTTACGTCGCGGAACACGCTGCTGACCGGATGCAGTTCGTTCGCGTCCGCATTGTACTTTCCGCCGAACGCGAGCGCAATATAAGCGTCGTCCGCGCCTGTTGTGAACGTCGCAAAGAAAGGATCATAATTCACGTCGCTGCCGGTTTTGGCCAGCACGCTGCCGCCGGAGGCAGAAGCTGCCAGGCAGGTAACGCCGGTAAACGCGCCGTCTGCGGCATAATGCGCGAGCACAATCTGCCCGTTGCCCGTGCCGGCATATTGCCCTTCCACCGCATATGCCGTGCCGGGCTCGACAGGGATATAATTCCATGTGCAGTTCTGACTGTCATAGATGCCGGAATCCGTCAGCACATTGCCCGTCGTGTAGGCCGTGTGCGTATCGGCAGCCGTGCTGCGCAGCGAGAGCGTTTTGGTTTCGCTGTCATACCGTTTGGCGGCAATCCCCGCCGTATTGGCCGCGCTTTTGAAGCTGCAGGAACGAAGGCTCCATGCGGCAAAATCAAACAGCTCGTTGTTCGGCGTGAGCGACACATTGCGGAACACGCACGCGCTCGCGCTCTGCGCGTTTTCGGCGCTGATACCGAATGTCAGAGAAATATAATGCACGTCGAACCGCTTTGCGTTATAGAACAGATAGGGGCTCGACTGCGGGCAGATGATTTCCGTGCAGCGGCGGAACTGCGTGTCGCTGCCCGTTGCCTTGATCGAATCATACAGCCAAACGTTGCCGATATAGTCGCCGTTTTGGTCATAGCAGATCACGCCGACTTTGCCGCGCGCGGCGGACGCGTAGTCGAAGGAGAGCGTATACACCTGCGCCGTGTCAACCGGAATGCAGGCAAAGCCGCTGTTCAGAATGTTCTCCGGCGTGTATGCCGTATTGGTGTCCGTGCCGGAATTGGTCACGGTGATCGTCCGGCTTGTGCTGTCATACGCGACGTCGGAGACGCCGTTTCCGTTGGCGAAGCAGCCGCTATCGGCCCAGGCGGCCGCGTCGAACAAGCCGAAGGGCGTCGAGGACGTGCCGTGCACCTGACGCATGCCGGTGAAGGTATAGCCTGTATAGCTGTTCGGCGTGACGGTCAGCGTGCCGTCCGAGCGGCGGGTGGTGAGCTGCTCGGTCGACGAAGCTGCCATCGGTTCACCGGAGCGCTGATTGATGTGATCGGCACGAACCGTTTCCGTCTGATAGATCGTCTCGTCGATGCTGTCAAGACCGGCTGCCGCGGCGTCGATCGCAGCCTGCGCAGCGGTGGGATCGCCGAGCGCCTGATACGCGCTTTCCAGTTTTTCGCGAACAAAAGCGTAATTGTCCAGAGCCTTTGCGTTTGCCAGCTTCTGCTTCTGGAAAAGCTTGCTGCGCAGCGCCGCTTTATCGACGGCGGTCACGTTGACGGGAAGATAGAAGTTCAGATAGATCCAGTTGTTGCTCAGCTCGCAGCACGTTGCGGCGTGGATATAGTGTGTGGACGAGCCGACGCTGTCCGGCGTCGCGCGGTTCCAGACGCCGTTGTAGGGGAGGGTATTGTGGTTGCCGTCCTGTGATTCATCGAGGATCACAAAGTTGCGCACGCCGGTATCGGCGTTTGTATTGCCGCCGAAAAATACCGTGTCGACGCCGTTTGTCGCAGCGAAAGAACCGCCGCCGGCGTCGTAGTGATTCTGCGAGAACCAGAAGTCGATTCCGGGCAGATCGCCGTCGAAGTTCGCCATGTAGCCGCCGAAGGAACCCATCCACTTGCTGTCTCTTTTCAGATCGCTGACGAGAAAACCTGCCGTCAGATTCGGCACGGTGCTGAAGTTGCGGTTGCGGCTGACGTCGACCGTGATGCTGCCGGCATGGCTTTGCGTGGCGATATCCAGCCTTTTGGCGCCCAGGCCGCCCTGCGACTTATCAACGTCGTAGAGCGTGAACGTGGCGTCGGCGCATGCGCCGTCCGCCGATGTGGAAAGCCAGTCTGTGATATTCTGATCGTTGTTGGTCGGCGCGGCGATGGGCGCGATCAACGGCGTGAGCGGCCGGTTCCAGATACCGTCCCATGCGGTGCGGGCGTATCGCGTTTCAAACCAGTTGTCGTTATCGCCCGCGACCGGATTCGGGTAGTCAAGATATGTATACCCGTGCACGCCGGAAATCCACGCGGCGCCCTGCATCTGTGTGCCGGCATTGCCGTTCTTGCCGTTTACCGCGGCGCCGACCGGTGCATAGTACGGGGCATAGGCTACGCTGAACGCATGATATTCCGCCGGAACGCCGTTGATTTTGCAGGTGAAGATCCACTCCAGCGTCCGGGTGCTTGTCGCGGTAAGACCCGTTTCCAGCGTAACGTCCGAGAGCGTCGCGGCGCTTGTTCCGGCGCTCATGGACACGTTCATCCGATTTGTACCCATGATGCTGTACTGCAGATCGGTTACGGATGCGTCCGGTACGTTGAACCAGATTTTGCCGCTTTCCGCGTCGCGCACGGCGTCCGGCGTGATCGCCGCCCCGCTGAGCGTGTTGTTTACGTAATACTGTACGGTGTACGATCGCGCCGCAGACGGCGTCATGTAGAACGTTTCCGGTACGGAAATGTACACGTCCGCAGCGGCCGTTTCCGACGAAATCCGTGCCTCGGATGTCGGGAACCATCCCGAAGGACCGAAGACGGCAACCGCCGAGACAATCATTGCGACTGCCAGCAAGCTGCTGAGCGTCCGTTTAAAGATGTTTTTCAGCATACAGATTCCTCCTGTTTTGCCATTCGGTGTACATTTGCAGTACAATATTCCACATTATGACTATAGCACAAAAAAGGAACATCTGTCAAATACTGTTCTGCAGACGGGCAGTGCGCGGGAAAACAGTTTTTTAAAGAAAGTGAGCTGCTTTTTTTACACAGAATCTCTTGACAAAACGCCGCTGATTTGTTACAATAATCAGCGTTGAAAATACGCGGGTGTAGTTCAATGGCAGAATCCCAGCCTTCCAAGCTGGTTGTGTGGGTTCGATTCCCATCACCCGCTCCATCATGCGCCTGTAGCTCAGCTGGATAGAGCATCTGCCTTCTAAGCAGAGGGCCAGGGGTTCGAGTCCCTTCAGGCGCGCCACGCCGGAACGACTATTTTGATACAATGTAGTCGTTCCGGCTTTTTGTGTCTAAATCGTTGATATACAAGGGATTTCGATGAGCCGGGGGTTCAAACTGAATACGAAGCACCGCGCAGGATGGTCTGTTTTAAGGCTGTCCTGCGCAGTTTTTTTGTGTGCAAAAAATGTTTCACGGAAAAAGTGAAACCGGTTTCAGGGGGTTCACTAAAATGGTTTCAAAAATGGTTTCAGCTTTGCGGATATTTTGCGGAGGTTATTTTTCAACTTTTATCCTTACAAACGCCGTTTTCGGTTCCTAAATAATGAAAGGGGTTGTTACATTATGACGGAACGAGATAAAAAAGTCATTCTCACAATGCGGAGAAACGGCGTGTCCTTCTCCGCAATTGCCAGAACATTCGATCTTCCCGTCGGCACGATAAAAACAGTTTGCAGTCGCGGGACAAAGCCGAATGCGGAGCCGGAGCGTTTCTGTGTAAACTGTGGTGCGCCGTTTCAGACGTCAGAACACGGTCGAGAGAAACGCTTCTGCCGCCGTCACTGCTATAACCAGTGGTGGCACGACACGCATGACGGTCGGAAAGCGTATCACCGTACCTGCCCGACTTGCGGCAAGGTGTTCACGGTTTACGGAAACAAGCATCAGAAGTACTGCTCGGTCGCGTGCTTTCAGGCGGCGCGGAAGGCGGGTGGTCGCAGTGGATAAAGATCTCTTTTGCAGTCTGCTGGCTTACAAGGGCATCATGGCGCAGGCCAAGGTGCTGCTCCGGCGAGGCATCATCACAAAACGAGAGTACACGCATTTTGATACAATGTTCACCAAAAAGTACGGACTATCTTTGGATAGTATTTTTCGGGAAAAAAGTTGAAGTGTGTCCGCTTTAGAGCAAATATGGTGTCGAGGTGAATCAAAATGGAAGTGAAAAAACTGCCGACACTGCCGATTCTGCCGAAGAAAAAACAGGTCGCTGCATACGCCCGCGTTTCTTCCGGCAAAGACGCCATGCTGCACTCCCTGTCGGCGCAGATCAGCTACTACAGCGCATACATACAGAAACGACCGGAATGGCTGTACTGCGGTGTATACGTGGATGAAGCCGTCACCGGAACAAAATCGGAGCGACCGGAATTTCAACGGCTGCTGTCCGACTGCCGTGCAGGTAAGATCGACATGGTCATCACGAAATCCATATCACGCTTTGCCCGGAACACCGTCACGCTGCTTGAAACGGTGCGTGAACTGAAATCGCTCGGTGTAGACGTTTTCTTCGAGGAGCCGAATATCCACACCATGAGCGCGGCCGGCGAAATGATGCTCACGCTCTTGGCGTCCGTCGCCCAGGAGGAAAGCCGTATGACGAGCGAGCGGATGAAGTGGCGCATTCGGAAAAACTTTGAAGAAGGCGTTCCGTGGAATTCAAAGCTGCTGGGATACCGCTTGGTCGGCGATCGGTATGTAATCGTGCCGGACGAGGCGGACACAGTCAGACGGATTTACAGCCTGTTTCTTTCCGGCATGGGACCGTTGAAGATTGCAAAAATCCTGAACGACGAAGGCAGGCTTACCAGCGAGGGTTATCCGTGGCGGCCGAACGGCGTGTCTGCAATTCTGCGTAACGACGCATACACCGGAAACCTTACGCTGCAGAAAACATTCCGTATTGATCACATTTGCAAAACGCCGCGAAAAAACGACGGCGAGTGCGCTGTGTACAAAGTGGGCGAATCCCATGACGCGATCATCCCGCAGGAAACGTTCGACGCGGTGCAGACGGAAATCGCAAGGTGCGCGGAAGAGTGGAAACACGACGAGCCGAAAACGAGCGTGTTTACGGGAATGCTGCGCTGCGCGAATTGCGGCAAGAATTATCGCCGGCGCACGGTTCGTCGCGGTCATGTTTGGCAGTGTGCTACATACGCATTGAGAGGGAAAAAAGCATGTGCGTCGAAACAGGTGCCGGAAGATACGCTGAAGCAGTCAGCCGCCGCCGCGCTCGGTCTGCCGTCGTTCAGCGCGGACGTTTTCACAGAAGAAATAGCCGAGGTGCTGGTATGCGGCGGCAACAAACTGATCTTCCGTTTTTACGACGGAAACGAAAAAGAAGTCGTCTGGCGGGACCGTTCCCGGAGCGAAAGTTGGACGCCGGAAATGAAACAGAAAGCGAGAGAGAAATATTATGGCAGTCGTAACCAAAATACCGGCGACGAAGAACAAATTCACATCGGCGCCGATGTCGCGAACGCATAAGCGCCGCGTCGCCGCATACGCCCGTGTGTCTACGGACAAGGACGAGCAAATCACCAGCTACAAGGCGCAGGTGGACTATTACAAGAAAATGATCCAGAGCAACGAAGAATGGGAATAAATATGGGAATTGCGCGTCCAACAGCAGTGCGGTCAGCATTGTGCAATAGTCACACTTTTTGCGCCGATAGATCGTGTACTATCCCGACTTGCTATTGTGTGAATTAGACGGTAAGATGGGGTCACAAAAACACGAAGGGAGCAAAACAAAATGACAAACGAGCTTTACACCACCATGCAGGATCTGCGCAAAAGGATCTCCAAGAACGGTGCGGTCGTCCGCTACAGCGAGAAGGTTTTCGTCGTCGACGGCGACGAGGAGAACACCGAGCCGAAAACCGGAAGGAGACAGCATCATGGCACTGGCATTTTTACACAGCACGGACACGGACGGCCGCCACACGGCACCCAAGCAGGAGGTTGAAGTCCTCCAGCAGATGCCGAACGGCAGCTACATCGTGCGCACCCCGGCGGGCGTCAAATGCACGGCGATGGATTCCTAGAGTTTAATGCCGCCAATGGAACAATCGATATTGTCGGCGCAGCATCAAGCGGTATTGTTGAAGACGGAGTACTGGTTGTATTAAAGCTTCGCGTAAATGAGAACGCCTCAGTCAGCAAGACAGATGTACACATTACTTGTGTTGAATCTGAGACATGGAATCGACGGATGCAGAAGAAAGCGACCCGCTCGCCGGTTTTTTTTATGTGCCCGGCTGTGGAGCCGGAGGCGCGGGGTAATGGAATCGAGAACCAAACGGAAGAGTACGATAGGGATCGTATTAGGGAGATGCTGCACGCATGTGAAGACAGCTACGGGGAACACATCAAGACCTGTGCGGCTTTGTTCCTTGATTTCTTGGATAAAGGAAAGTATACATTTACGCAGTCGGATATCGCAGCCGGATGCAATCTGCAGCCCAAACAGGCGGCAAATACCATTCTCCAATTCCGGTTAAAAGGGATTGTCAAAAGCTGTAGAACGTGGGAAGGAAAGCACATGGTTTACGGCTTCAATATGACGATTCTTTCGGCGGTACCGCAGGACGAGGATCCCAACATGTCGGAGGAGGAGAAAGAGCAGGATCCACTCGAAGGTTTTTTTACGGTTCCGGTCGAAGGACCGGACACACTAACGGGTGACGAGATCAGTCTCGTTCGGGTACGGGAAATGCTGATTGAACTGTCTATCGGCAGCACAGACAAAATGAAAAGGTGTTCAAAGCTGTTTCTTCGCTTTATGGCAAACGGAAAGTACCGTTTCACAAAGGCGGATATTGCAGTTGGTTGCAACCTGACGACGAAACAGGCAGCCAACCTGATCACGCACTTCCTGTCAAAAGAGATTATTGAAACCTGTAACGCGAAGGAGGGACGGCTTGCGCTCTATTGCTTTAACAGGCACCTTCCGCCGCTCTATCCGGAGGATTATTCAGAGGACGTAATCAACGCTATTATTGATTTGCGTGAGTCTGGGAGATCGCAAAAAGACCGTCGGATAGGCGATATCCTGTTTGCTTATCTTTCGAGGGGGGTAATCTGCACGCAGAGTTGTGCGGAATATGACTCCGTTGCGAAGCTGAAGAACGACATGCTGCTCCCGATGCGCATGGGAATTGTGGACAAACTCGCCCCCGGATTGTACCGGATAAACCGACAGTTATCTGTACAGCCGTCCCCTCTTAGCAATGTGCAAAAAGTCCTGTTGTTCGGGTTATATCATCAATATAAAAACAATTGGTTTTCCAGAGCGATAGCCCTTAACGTTTTGGATTTGACCGAGCACCAGATTAACGGGGTGCTGCATCAGTTTTCGATGTTGGGAATCATCGAATCCTACTTTTCGGAAACACGTAAATACCGTCTGTGTGTCAACCCGGAGAACCGACCGGATTTGTTTGACGGTTACGTTGAGTCGGAAGATCAAGAGCCGACCGCAGAACAGGAGAACGGAGCAGAGCCGTACAACTTGGGCAGGAGCGAGGATTCTTATGGGGCGGACTATATGTCCATGCTCAAATCGCTGGCGGATTCAAACTCCATCAGAGAGCAGCGATTGGCGGATTATTTGCGGCAACACTTAAAGGACGGCTATATTAAAAAGCGCGAGTATATAAGCTGCGGATATACTCAAAAGCAATGGGCTACGGATATCGGATTGGCGTTGAGTCTGGGATTAGTTCGCAAAACGGCAACAGGCGGCGTTTATGTCCTGAACCTGATGCTCAAAAAGCCGGGCTGGGCGGAGGATCGTAAACCTACTGCGGTAAAGCTGAAGCCGGGATTGAAGAAAACGGTCACAGAAATCTATGCGGCGTTCGGCGATCAGAGCTTCACGTCCGAGATGTTTATCGCCACCCTGAATTATTCGCAGTCCCACACATATGCGTCACTGCGCGATCTACGGCTGCTGCAAATCGTTGCGCAAAGAACAATCGCGCGAGGCTGCTGCCAATATCAGCTTCTGGTCAATCCCAAAGACAATCCGGAGTGCTTTGACGTCGTCGCGTAAAGGAGGGGTTTTATGTACACGGTACTTATGGATTTTGATAACGGTGAGATACGGATTCCACCGGACATCGCGGAAGCGCTCGATATGCCGATCGACTTCAGTTGGTTGGTGCACCGTGCCGACAGGCGGCCGGCAATCACGCGCAACACGGATCCTACGATCCTCGCCGATGAAAAACCGCGCAGGACGTCAAAGCGTCAGTCCCGCCTGACCGAATGCTGGCGCGAGGATGCCCACGCCTATTGCAAAACGGTCAATCGCGGGAGCATGCAGTTGATTGGCAACCTGATTTCCGGCTTCGACGGCAGCGGGCTTTATACGCTTACAGGAGCCAAAGTTCATGCTTACGGCGAGACGGTCATCCTGTTTGATTTGGCGCAGGCGATGCCCGTCCAATACGTCTTGTGAGACGTGCAGCACCGATGCGTTTACCCATAGCCAACCCAAAACAATAGCCCAGGAATCAGGTTTTGACATGAAAAATAAATAAACGCCGCTGATTATTTAGGAGTAAAGAAATCAGCGGCTTTTCCGTTTCATAAAACGGGTTTTTATTTTTTTGTC
The DNA here is from genome assembly GCA_017450005.1 of Clostridia bacterium. GTDB lineage: Bacteria > Bacillota > Clostridia > Oscillospirales > Acutalibacteraceae > UBA1425. Next base: position 15,088 of record JAFSYM010000151.1, on the reverse strand, counting down.
AGGTGCGTGTCCCTTGCCCTGTCTTTCCGGTTTTTATGAACTCATGCGGACTCATGCGGACATTTTAGGAACATTGTATCAAAATAAGTCAGTTTTGCCACGCCGGAACGACTATTTTGATGGACGGCACGTTTGAATACGAAGAAGATGACGACTCCGATAAAGGGTATCACATGGCGGCGGTGGATCTCCATCTGCAGCACGGCTGGAACGTCGTTTACGCGCTCGGCGCGCTGACGTATGATCCGAAAGACAAAGCGTACGAACTTGAAAGCGTGTCCCTGGACAGCGTGGAGCCGGTTGACGGCGTACCGCAGTTTTCTATCCAGACCGATGAAACGGGTACGCTGGAGTATCATCGCGAGATCGACGCGCTGCTGTTTGAGGGCGCACTTGTGAGCAAAAAGGAAACCCATCCGGCCGGGCTGTATATCAAGACGACCAACTGGCTGCCGATCAACACCGATATGCTGCCGAGGGCGCAGGGAACGGATTACACGTCCGACATTGACGCGCTGTATGAACGCACGGACGAACTGGAAAATGCGCAGCACGAACACAGCAACAAATATGTGCTGGACAATCTGTATGAGAGCGACGGTGTTCTTCACTACAACGGACATCGAATGCGCATTTTGCAGTCGGTGCAGTTCAGCGGCCGTTACGATAATTACGATGAATATATCCTGTATTTTGCGGACGGTTCCACAGACAGCATGATCATTCAGCACGGACCAAACAGCAGCGCGATTACCGGGATTAATTTTTACGCAAGCGGTATGCCGTATATCGAGGGATGCGGCGTACAGTATGCGGACGGATCGGAAAAGCATGTGTCTGTATCCGGGCTGGATCTGAGCGTTGCGTTTACCGACTTTAAAGAACCTATGCTGCACGCAGCGCGCCGGTTCGGGGATACGAGAATGTATCTCAAGCTCGGTGGCTCCAATCCGACCGAGGGCGGTTATTCACAATATGTCGATCTCCATGACGGTGACCGGGATACGGCGAAACTTGACTATCTCGACATGATGCTCGGCACGGGCTTTGAAACACAGCTGCTGTACGAGCGTGTGCAGCGCAACTACAACGCCGGATTCTGGACGATCGGGCATCTGCGGCAGGCCGTGGAGCACAACTGGATCAACGAGACCGATTACGAAAATCTGACCGGCGAGCCTTACGCGCCGGATGAGGAGGAAGATACAAATGATCAGGATTAATTTCGGATACCTGCGCATGCTGTACGACGCGCATCTGTGCGGCAAAAGCACAGTGCGGCAGGCTGTGGCCGATGGGCGTATCACGCCGGAGCAGTACGAAAAGATCACAGGAGAAGAATATGCCGCGCCGGAGGAGCCCGCGGAAACCACAGAAGAGTAATCAAAAAGCCGGGCACACGGAAACAATCGTTCAGCGTGTGTTCGGCTCTCCCTTTATTCTGTTTCTTCTTCCAATTGGCGGCTGACATCCATACCGCCGTACAAAATGCGCACGACGGTTACAGTTTCCGCGTCTGTCGTGTACAGGATCAGATACTTTTTAACAGGCAGGAACCGCAGACCTTGACTGCGCCACGGCTCGTCTTTGTACAGCGGATTTCTGCCGGGCATCTGTTCCAGAGAACGGACTGCCTGTGTCAAACGCAGGTACATATCCTTCGCCGTTCCGGGTGCGGACAGAGTGAAAGCGATATATTCGTAGATGTTTTTCAAATCCTCCTGCGCGTGCAGGGTGTAAACGATCCGCAGACTCATACGCCGTACAATCTCCTCATTTCAGCTTCTACGGCGTCGGCGGAAACAAGATGTCCGGCTGCGGCGTCATCCATGCCTTTTTGAATCTCCGCATCGATCTGTTCTTTTGTCATGCCGCCGATCGCGGTCGGCACAGCGGCGGGCAGTTTCATTTCAAACGGCATCCCGCGATGCATGACGATTTGCTTTAAGAACATACCGATCGCGTTGGACATCGGAATGCCCAGTTGATTGAGGATCTGTTCCGCCTGATCTTTTGTTTCCGGATCGACCCTTGTGTAGATGTTGGCGGTTCGTGTAGACGTTCTTGCCATGGAAAGCACCTCGTTCATATGGATTTCAACAGTAGTATACCACAAATGATTGCTATTAGCAAGCATTATTTGAAAAAGGAGGCGGTTTTGTGCAGTATACACCAACCAAATTTATGGCAGCGGATGCTCATTACGAAAAAGCCGCCGCTGATTACGCCGTTGGATTTATCGAATCGCTCACGCATACCAAAGGCACATGGGCAGGAAAACCGTTTAAACTGCTCCCGTGGCAGGAACAGCTGGTGCGGGATGTGTTCGGTGTTTTGAAACCTAACGGCTACCGACAGTTCAACACGGCGTACTGCGAGATCCCGAAGAAAATGGGGAAACAACTTGACGTGGCGACGCCCATCCCCACGCCGTCCGGGTGGACAACCATGGGAAAGATCGCTGTGGGCGATACGGTGTTTGACGAAAATGGTGCGCCGTGCCGGGTCGTTGCAAAAAGCAGCGTGGACGATACGGAACAGGCGTATCGGCTGACATTCCGGGACGGCTCGTCCATCGTCGCCGGCGCGCGGCATCTGTGGGATGTGGAAACGATCATCGGAAAAGCGAAGCACCGCATTATGAAAACCGAGGAAATCTATGCGGCTGCGCAGCATCAGGCGCAGAGTGCGAATGACAAAGAAAGCAGACGCTCCGTGATCCGCATTCCGGTCGCGCCGCCGCTGCAGACGGACGAGGCGGATTTGCCCGTCGATCCGTATCTGTACGGTTACTGGCTCGGAAACGGATCGTCCACAAAACCGGAGATCACGGTATCGGATGGCGATCTCGGCGCCGTGCTGCGGTCGGTTCCGTATAAGGCGCATAACATATTCCCGCAGAAGTGCGGCGGCAGTTTTGTCGTCAGCTATGCCGAATTGAAGCCGATCCTTGTGTGGTCGTTCCGGGACAAGAGAATCCTGCCCGCGTATTTGAGAGCGTCCGAGGCACAGCGTTGGGCGCTGCTGCAGGGGCTTATGGACTCGGACGGCTGCATCGGGGAACGGAAAGCGCAAAGCACATACGTCAGCACGATTCTGCCGCTTGCCGAATCCGTCCGGGAGCTGCTGTGGAGCCTCGGCATAAAAAACGCGATGGCGGAGGAAGCGTCCAAACGCTACGGCGTGCCGACGGGAGAACGGCTGTACACCATCCGGTTTACCACTTTTGTTGATCAGCCGACGGCAAGGCTCGAACGGAAAATATGCAGACAGCGGGAACGGTCGAAGCAGACGCGTTCCTGTTTTCATTATCTGCAGTCGATAGAACCGGTGCGGGAAAAAGTGCGCATGCAGTGCATTCAGGTGGACAGCAAAAGTCACTGCTATCTTGCGGGTCCCTCTATGGTGCCGACGCACAACAGTGAGTTGGCCGCGGCAATCGCACTGCTGCTCTGCTGCGCCGACGGTGAACAGCGCGCGGAAGTGTACGGCTGTGCCGCCGACCGCCAGCAGGCGTCCATCGTGTTTGAAGTCGCTGCCGACATGGTACGCATGTGTCCGGCATTGCAAAAGCGCGTCAAAATCCTTACAGCAATGAAACGCATTGTGTTTGAGCCGACGAACAGCTTCTATCAAGTACTGTCAGCGGAGGCTTACAGTAAGCATGGTTTCAACATTCACGGCGTGCTGTTTGACGAGCTACATACACAGCCCAACCGGAAACTGTTCGACGTTATGACGAAAGGCTCCGGCGACGCGCGTATGCAGCCGCTGTATTTCCTGATTACGACGGCGGGCACGGACACGCACAGCATCTGCTACGAAGTCCATGAAAAAGCAAAAGACATTCTCGAAGGACGCAAGATCGACCCGACGTTTTACCCGGTGATCTATGGCGCCGATGAGTCGGATGATTGGACGGATCCCGCCGTCTGGAAAAAAGCGAACCCGTCGCTCGGCGTCACGGTCGGCATAGATAAGGTGCAGGCGGCATGCGAATCGGCGAAGCAAAATCCCGCCGAGGAGAACAGTTTCCGGCAGTTGAGGTTGAACCAGTGGGTCAAGCAGACCGTCCGCTGGATGCCGATGCACCTCTGGGACAAATGCGCGTTTGCCGTCGATCCGGAGGCGCTCAAAGGGCGCGTATGTTACGGCGGTCTGGACTTGTCATCTACGACAGACATCACGGCGTTTGTGCTCGTTTTCCCTCCTACTGCGGACGACGATAAATATTACATCCTTCCGTACTTCTGGATCCCCGAAGACAATATGGATCAGCGCGTCCGGCGCGACCACGTTCCGTATGACATCTGGCAAAAACAAGGTTTTATCCAAACGACCGAAGGCAACGTCGTGCATTACGGTTTCATCGAGGCGTTCATTGAGCAGCTCGGCACGGAATACAACATCCGGGAAATCGCCTTTGACCGCTGGGGTGCCATCCAAATGGTGCAGAACCTTGAGGGTATGGGCTTTACGGTCGTTGCGTTCGGACAGGGTTTCAAGGATATGAGTCCGCCGACCAAGGAAATGATGAAGCTTGTACTGGAAGAGCGCATCGCGCACGGCGGCAATCCCGTCCTCCGCTGGATGATGGACAACATCAGCGTGCGCACCGATCCGGCGGGCAACATAAAGCCTGACAAAGAAAAATCCACCGAGCGTATTGACGGCGCGGTGGCGGCGATCATGGCGCTCGACCGGGCGATACGTTGCGGTGGTGAACCGCAAGGGTCTGTGTATGACGAGCGCGGGCTGCTGGTGTTCTGACCGGACTGCCCCTGACGCGAGATCGCCGACCGTCAGGGCAGATCATTTAAGCGTCTGAAAGAGCTGTTTGCCGCGACGGGTCAGGTCGGTTTCCTTGCAACGCAGCGTGTGGATGGCAAGCTGATCCTGCCGGAGGCTGTGCAGGTTTTACGCCAGAAGAGCTGACGCTCTTTGGCTCAATGGACAATGTACAAATGACAATGACAAAAAGAACATCAGGAGTCTCATGGCTTTTGTGGAGAGACATAATGTGACCATGCTTTCCGGATTTCCGTATCTGCTGGCCGAAATGAATCATCTGGACTGCATTCCGGGTTCGCTTCGTCTACTTATCAGCGGCGGTGATGTGCTGCGCAAACATCATGTTAATAATCTGCTTGATAAGGCGGAGGTTTATAACACTTACGGCCCATCCGAGACCACGGTCTGTGCCTCCTACTACCGCTGTCGGGACGGGCAGATTTTGGAGGATGGAACCTATCCCATCGGGCATCCGGTTCTTGGCGCGGAAATCAGGATACTGGACAATGAAGGAAATGAACTGCCGAAGGGAGAAACCGGCGAAATCTGCATTTATGGAGGCGGCGTATCGAACGGTTCGGAAAAACAACGAAGCGTACTATAAAACGCATCTTTCTGACGCAACACATACCGCCTGCTTTGCATTCAATGAGGAAAACGGAGAGATCATCGGCTGCGGCGGTATCTGTTATCAAAAAGAAATGCCGTCACCGGATAATCTGACCGGGACAAACGGCTATTTGATGAACATTTACACGCTGCCGGAATATCGCGGAAAAGGCGTCGGTAGGAAAATTATTGAATTTTTGATTGAAGATGCAAAGCGGCGCGGAACAGAGAAAATCTATCTGGAAAGCTCGAAGGGTGCAAAGCATCTTTACGAAGAAATCGGATTTTCGGATATGCAGGACTATATGAAGCTGTAAAGGGAGCAAACAATTATGCAGATCAAAGAAATCGATGTAAAAAACGTGATGACGAAATCCAATCTGCCTGTATCGGATTTTTCTGTCAATCCCTATGTCGGCTGCTCTCACGCCTGCAGGTACTGCTACGCCTCGTTTATGAAGCGGTTTACCAATCACCCAGAACCGTGGGGGGGAATTCGTGGATGTGAAATACTGGCCGGAGATCAGGCACCCGGAAAAATACGCAGGAAAAGAGGCGTTCTTCGGTTCTGTCACGGATTGTTATCAGCCCTGCGAAGCGAAATACAAAAGGACAAGAGCTTTGCTTGAACAGTTGCAGGGCAGTGGAATCCGTATCAGCATCGCCACAAAATCCGACCTTGTGTTACGGGATCTGGATTTGATCAAGACCTTTCCAAATGCGAGGGTGTCATTTTCTATCAATACATTAGACGAGGCTTTCCGAAAAGAAATGGACAGAGGTGTGAGCATCGAACGGCGGCTTGCGGTGATGAAAGCATTTTATGACGCAGGTGTGCAGGCAACCTGTTTTATCTCACCGATCTTTCCGGGAATAACCGATCCGGTGGAAATCATCGAAGCGGCAAAAGACAGATGCAACCTTGTATGGCTTGAAAATCTGAACCTGCGCGGTGATTACGGTGCACGGATCAAGGAGTGGATTCATGAGAATCGTCCTGAGCTGGACGAACTGTATTATGAAATATACAACAAAAAGAGCCGGGATTACTGGACGATATTGGATCAGAGAATGCGTGAATATACCGCAAAGGAAGGTATGCCTTATCTGCGGGATGACGATCAGCACCGATCGGCGTTCGGCGATCCGCCTGTCGTTGTGAATTACTTTTATCACGAAGAAGTGAAGAAATCGGCAAAGAGAAAGAAAGACTGATTATGCGGGAAGAGATATTCAAATATGTGAAAAGGAAATACGGTGTTGCTCCGGATTATCCGCTGCCAACGGCACAGGGATTTCCTGTTCTTCGCCATGAGGATAACCGTAAGTGGTTCGCCATCATCATGGATGTCCCGAGAGAAAAGCTGGGACTGGACGGGACAGAGCGTGTCGATATCATCAATGTAAAAATGGGAGATCCGATGCTTGCTGATATGCTGTCACAACAGACAGGATATTTTCACGGCTATCACATCAGCCGAGGGAACTGGATATCCATCCTCCTGGACGGCACGGTTCCTCTTGAAGATATTTGCAGATGGATCGATGAAAGCTATATCGTGACGGCATCAAAACAGAAAAAGCAAAAGATGCGCCCGCCGAAAGAATGGATCGTCCCAGCGAATCCGAAGTATTACGATATCGAACACGCCTTTAACCATACAAAGGAAATCGACTGGAAACAGGGAAACGGCATTAAAACGGGCGATATCGTATATATGTATGCGGCATCTCCCATATCCGCCATCCTCTATAAGTGCAAGGTCACGAATACAGATATTCCCTATAATTATCAGGACGGCAGCTTGACGATCACGGCTCTAATGAGAATACGGCTGCTAAAACGGTATAAGCCGAAGCAATTTACATTCGATAAGCTGAAGGACGAGTATGGCCTTTATGCAATTCGCGGCCCCCGCGGCGTGCCGCATTCGTTAAGTGAGGCGTTAAAAAAGTAGGAGGTTCGGTAATGTCGAGATTTACCGTGTTTGACGTTGAAACGCCGAACCGTATGAGCAATCGCATGAGTGCGATCGGAATCACCGTTATAGAGGACGGGAAGATCACAGACGAATTTTATTCATTAGTCAATCCCGAAACGCACTTTGATTATTTCAATACACAGCTTACGGGAATCAGCGAAGAAACCGTTCGTGACGCACCGACCTTCCCGGAGATTTGGACACAGATAAAGTCACTGATGTCGAACGGGCTTCTGGTGGCACACAACGCCGTGTTCGATATGAATGTGCTGAAAAGGTGTTTGCATGATTACGAAATCGAATGGAAACCGTATGCGCGTTACATATGCACAGTACAGATGGGCAGGCGGCTTCTGCCGGGAATGAGTCATAAGCTGAATGTCTTATGTGATTATTACGGCATCTGCCTTGACCACCACAAGGCGGATAGCGACAGCCGTGCTTGCGCGGAAATCCTGCTGCGGTATCTGGCGGACGGGGCGGATGTCCGGAAGTTCATTAGAACATGTTCGTTTAATAAGTAGTTTTAACGGGAAAGCGAGGTGACCCTCCCTGCACGATATATGGAATCCATGGCACGGCTGCAAAAAGTGCAGCGAGGGCTGCCAAAACTGTTATATGTATTATCTGGATTCTCTGAGAGATAAGGACGGTTCGCAAATATACAGAACGAAGGCGGGATTTAAGTATCCGCTTTCAAAGAATCGCGACGGGTCATACAAGGTAAAAAGCGGAGAAATGCTCCGTGTCTGCATGACTTCGGACTTCTTTTTGGAAGAAGCCGATCCATGGAGAGACGAGGCGTGGGCGATTATTAAGCAAAGACCGGATGTAAAATTCTATCTGCTGACAAAACGTCCGGAACGTGTTGCCGACCATCTGCCGTTGGATTGGGGCGATGGTTGGGAAAACGTAATGTTCAATGTGTCCTGCGAGAATCAGAAAAGAGCGGATGAACGTATCCCGATTTTGCTTGAGCTGCCATTTAAACATAAAGGAATCATGTGTGCGCCTTATATCGGTCCAGTCAGCATCAGAAAATATCTGCCATCAGGACAGATAGAGCAGGTGCTCTGTGACGGGGAGAATTATGGCGGCGCAAGACCGTGCCATTATGAATGGGTAAAGTCACTCCGGGATGAATGCGCACACCATAATGTTACCTTTGTTTTCTGCGGCACGGGACGAAGGTTTGTGAAGGACGGCAAGCTTTACAAGCTGGAGGGCAGTGTTCAGACCGAACAGGCACATAAATCCGGATTAAGCTTTCAGGGCAAACCCATTGATTTCAAGCTTACGGACGAATGGGGATATCCGATGGAAAAAGACAGTCTGTATGAACCGTACTTCGGCGCGCGCTGTCAGACTTGCGGAATGCGCCCGATTTGCAACGGCTGCTCAAAATGCGGAAAATGCTCATCGCCTAAATTAAAAAGCGAATAGATTCGACGGTATGATGCACTTCACCAAAATCAAGGTGGAGTGCTTTTTCTGCCTTGTTTTGAAAAGGTTAGGTTTTTGAACCCGTCCAACTCAATTTGAACCCGTCGGAATGAAAAAATAAAATTGTATCAAAGACAGCTACAAGTTAGACATGATCATCACAAAAGCCGTCTCACGCTTCGCCCGAAATCTGATGGACTGCATCGGCTGGGTGGAAGCGCTGCAGAATCACGATCCGCCGATCCGCGTATTCTTCGAGACGGAGCATATTGATACCATGTCGCAGACGAGCGGCATCATCCTGTTTGTGTTGGCGATGGTCGCGCAGGAAGAGAGCCATATGAAGAGCGAGGCAATTTTGCTGTCGCTTGAGTGGCGGTTCAGCCGGGGCAGGTTTTTGACACCGCGTCTGTTCGGCTACGATAAGGTTGAAGTGCCGGACGGCTACGGCGGGCATAAGAAGGTTCTGCAGGTCAACGAAAACGAAGCGCGCGTCGTGCGCTGGATGTATTCGATGCTGCTGGGCGGCGGCACGCCGGAGGAGATCGCGGACGTATTGACCGAATTGGCGATCCCGACGGGCGGCAGGCGCAGGGACGGCACGCTGAACACGCACTGGAGCGCCGGCGGCGTTGTGTCCACGATGCGCAACGAGCGGCACTGCGGCGACGTATTGGCGCGTAAAACGTATACGCCCAACTACAAGGATCACAAGGCAAAGAAGAACAACGGCAAGAAGAACAAGTATTTCCAGCCGGATCACCACGGGGCGATCGTCAGCCGTTCGACGTGGAACGCGGCGCAGCGTATTCTCAACAGCCGCAGGTACGGACACGAAGGCACGTACTTGCTCATGCGCGTGATTGACCGCGGCGCTCTGGCAGGATAAATCTCCATGAACCGCTCCTGGGCTGGATTTGACTATGAAGACTATTACCGCGCGAGCCAGATCGCGATGGGCATTCTTGATTTTTTTGCCCCCGGATGCGTATGCCTCGCACGCTTTCTTCGCCTTTTTTGAACTCATGCGGACATTTTGCGTGAAGATTAGCGAACGTTTGCGGACTTCTGCGGACTCGTGCGGACTCATGCGGATTGTTTCACGGTATTTTGGCACATTGTATCAAAATACGTGCGTTTTGCCACGCCAGAACGACTATTTTGATCCCAATCCTGCAACTGTGAGGTGAAATAAATTAAGGCAATACCGCACTACTGCTCGTCCAATAAATACTTGAATATTTCTGCTTGTTCAAACGACGCAATACTGCGTCAGAAATCCTCGACAGGCGACAGCCAGCCTGCCTTCGGGTTCCTCCTTGTCTTGCGCCGTTTGTCCGGCGCATAAAGCATTCACGATTTTATCGGGCGAGCAGTAGAAGCAGAATTGCAAAAGAAAACAGAGAACCGAGGACAAGCCCCATAGACGGAAACAAAAACAGTGTTGAGTAATATGATACCCGCAATAAACATCGGAATGAACAGAATGGAAATCATAAGCCAGCCGTTTGGAAATTATATTGTTCCTGCAGGCACAAAAAGAAGTACGGCAAACAATAGTAAGCCGAATACGAATTTTGCAGTTGCCTGAAAAACAGTTTCATCGACATGTCATTACCTCATCAACCGGCAGATTTAGTGCTGTTTTTTACGGTTACTGTTCGTCCATCTTTTCCACTGAGCGGATAAAGTTGTATTTGAGCATTAGTTCGTATAGCTGCTTTGGCGTAAATTCAACGTCTGTTGTAATTTCCATATCCGCTGTATTTGTTCCGTCTATGCCTGTGCTGGTTTTGAAATCTACAACACGATTGATATGAAAGATATCTTGGACTTTGTCAAGAACATCAGCTTCCGTAACGGTGAGCTGGACGTGCAGATAGCTGGACGATTGGTTAAAGAGAATCCGCCAGGGGCGATGTAGCAGCACTTGCAAAAGCACGAGAATAAGAGTAGAAACAATACCGGTCACGATCATACCGCAGCCTATTGCCATACCGATACCTGCTGTTGCCCAAACGCCCGCTGCTGTGGTGAGACCATGCAAAAGGTTGCGTTTGTAGAAAATGATTCCAGCCCCCAAAAAACCGATTCCACTGACGATCTGCGCAGCGATACGCGAAGGGTCGGCGCCTTTTATTCCCACGGCAAGCGGCTCCAACATATCCGCAGCGCAGTATTTGGAAACAATCATAATCAAAGCGGACGCAAAGCATACAATTGTATGTGTACGAATGCCTGCTTCTTTAGAACGCGACTTTCGTTCAAATCCTATGGTGAAGCCGCAGGATGCGGCAATCACCAACCGAATCACCCAGTTGATGGCCTCGATTGACCAATCCAGTACTTCAAAATGAAATGAACTCATCAAATAAAGCCTCCTTGTTACTGCTCGCGCAATCAATACTTGAGACAATACCGCACAATGGGGGTGTGCGGTGTTGCCTTGAATATTTCTGTTTGTTCAAACGACGCGATACTGCGTCAGAAATCTTCGACAGGATAAAATGGAGTAAATTTTTAGATTTATCGTTCAATAACCCCTTGCGGCTACAAAAATCATAAATGATGTTATTGTATTTCAGACTGCGGTATCGTTACTTTTACCGACGTACCGCCGCCGTCCCGTGGCGCGATTGTGAGTTCGCCCTTGCACATCATTTTAAGGCGCTCCCGGATATTATTCAAAGCGATGTGAGGGTCGTTGTCATCGGTGTTGTCAACCGTATCGAAGCCGACTCCGTCGTCCTCCACAATGATTTCTATATGTTTGTGCGTCTGTCTTGTCACGATGGTAATATGTATCGGTTTGTTGCTTGAACGCATGCCGTGCTTAACAGCGTTCTCCACGATCGGCTGCAACGTCAGCGGAGGCATGCAGAACGCCCTGTACGGCGTATTGAAGTCGACAAAAAGCGCATCCTCAAACTGTGCCTGTTCAACTGCAAGGTATGCGCGGGTATGCTCAAGTTCGTCGCTGAACGGTACAGTTCCTTCGCTTGCAAGGGCAGAAAAGTTCTTTCGCAGGTAAGAGGTGAAATCCAGCGTGACTTTCTTTGCCTTTTGGGGATCCTGGTCACATAGGTAGTATATACCCATCATCGTATTGAAGATAAAATGAGGACGCATCTGCAGTACCATGATTTCGGTGCGCTGATGGGTAATTTGCTGCTCCTTGTGGATATAGCTTTCCATATTATCAGATAGGATCAGAACAAACGAAATCATTGCAAAAAGCGACATGCCCAGCACAATGGCCAGCTCGACTCTATAGAACATATGAACGAGTATCGCCGCAGTCATATAGAGTGAATAAATAAGAAGAGCGACGAAATATCTTTTCGGCAGCTCTTTTTTTCTGTAGATCAAGCCCGTCGTATTGAGAATCATGCACACCGCAAGGGGCATCATCCAAAACGCCCAAAACAGACCGCGGATGAATTGATTATCCGGTGTAACGTAGTAGAAAACATCCGTAAACTGAGCGACCGCCAGCATAATGAGGTATAAGCCGAGAATCACTGTCACGAGATGGAACAGCACGTTGTTTTTTATCTTTCTTCCGCTGTAATGCAGCAGGAAGATAGACGGCATAAATATCGGCGTCGCCAAGAATATACCTTCCAATATATAAATGATCCTTGCCTGTGCAGTCTTAGAGGGATCGTCCCAAAAGACCAGGGCTAAAAAGCAGCTGACGGCGCAAAGAAACATCAGGGAGAACAAAACAATGAAATACCGCTTGCTCCATCGATCGAGCGTGGGTATTAAAACGGATAACACGATCCCGAATGCCATGGTGATTATGAATGCACCGCCGATTGAAAAACCGATTATATCGTGTAGGCTCATCATACGTTATCGCCTCCCGTAAAAAACGGATATCTCAGGTTTTCCAGCTGCTCCCTTATGCCTTCGGGCGTTATGGGCTTTAGCATAAAGCCGCTCGCTCCCGTGCTCCATGCGTCGAGAGCATAGTTGCTGTACGCGGTCAGATAGACAACGTTTGTGCGGGGATTGATATCGAGCAGCGCGCGGCACAGCTCCAGTCCTGTCGTTTTCCTTAACTCGATATCCAGAAAAGCGAGAGCGACGCGGTTCTTTTTTGCATATTCTATGGCTTCATCAGCTTCGGTAAAGCCCATGATCGCAGCGTTCGGCATGACATCCTCCAACACTGTCAGGCATCCGGTCAGGATCAGTTTTCTGTCGTCCACTATAATGACGTTGGGGCATTCGTCGTTCTCGGCCGCCGCGCTGAGCAATACCTTTACGTCAACTCCCAAAACCTCGGATAGCCGTGTGATCATCATGGCGTCCGGCAGGCGGAAGCCTGACTCCCAACGGGATACCGTAGCTTTGGTTACATACATCTTTTCCGCCAGGGCCTGCTGTGAAAGCCCGATTTTTGTTCGTAATTTTTTCAAGGTTTCTGAAAAATACTGATTCATTAGAATACCTCATAACGCGTTTTATACTATTTCTAACGCTTGTTATTATAATGGAAGACTCCGTAAAATTCAATAATCAGTATGTGAATTCAGAGTTTCCTCTCCGGTAACCCTACTTGATATTCTTACTTATAAAGAGGTAAAATAAAATGGAAAATGCAACGTAAAACGCAAAAAACAAAGGAGGCATTTATCCATGTACCTGTATTTATCACTTGCGCTGACGGTATGCGCCGGGATTGGATTCGCCTACGGGTTATACCGATTCTTCCAGGACGAGTCGGCGCTGTACGTCCGCATGATTATTTTCGGCGTCGGATGCGCTATGCTCGGGCGGCTTTTTGAAACGCTGCTGTTTTTGGTGAACGGAGAATTAGGCAGCGGCTTCAACGTTGGAATGCTCGGAATCATCGGTAGTTTTCTCTTTTTCTTCAGCGCAAACTACGGGCAGATGGATTCCATTGTGGACGACGGTTCCGTAAAATATCGAAAAACGAGGATTATCTCGTTTGCCGCTCCGCTTGTTGTGGTTGCGATCTGGTGTGTGATTGCCGCGACCAGAGGTATTGACGAATCGACAGTTTGGGTCGGCGTCGAAATGCTGTTTGTTGCTTTGGCGTCTTATTATCACCTCAAACATCTGATCATCGACGATGTGAGCTTCGGTTTGATCAGGTCCATACGCAGCTATAACCTGCTCTCACTTGTATATGCGCTTTTGTGTATGTCAGAGGTGCTGGTCGAATGCTTCAACCTGCCGACCGTCTGTATCGTGATCGTATATATTCTGGAGTGCATTGTGCTTCTGGTGTTTGTACCTGTTCTTGAAAGGGGCGTGAAAAAATGGACAACCTGAGCTACATTTCCTTTATCGCTATAACGGTATCGCTTGCGCTGATGCTGCCGCTTATGGAAAAGAAACTGCGCCGCCTTGTTCTCTTCATGATCTCGGGCATCTTTTCCTGTCTGTTCGTTTCCGAACTCAACAACATACTTCTTGGCGTATTTCACAACGACATCTTTTTCGTTACAACGACGGTAACGCCGATTACGGAAGAGATCGTAAAGATGCTGCCGATCCTGTTCGTTGCGATTATGGTATCTGACGAACGCAGTACGCTCATCCCCATTTCCTACGCAGTCGGCGTAGGATTTGCGCTGCTTGAAAACGTCGTTATCCTGACGCAGAACGTTGAAAACGTGACGATCCTCTGGGCGCTGGTCAGGGGCTTCGGATCGGGTCTGGTTCACGGTATCTGCACCGTTATGGTCGGCTGGGGCATTTCATACATCAAAAAGCGCCGCAAGTTCTTCTATTGCGGAACGTTCGCGCTCCTGAGCGCGGCGGTCATCTATCACGCGATTTATAATCTGCTCGTACAGTCGCAGTACCAGTACGTGGGCATTTTACTGCCGACAATCACATACATACCCGTTGTTCTCTTTCTCAGAAAGAAAAAAATAAAGGCGAACCGGGTCTGACCTTGCGCCGCGATTTGAGCGGTGTTGCTTTAAGCGTAATCATTCTTGCAGAAAGGATCAATATTCGCACAGAAAGCATTTTCAAACGTCTTTCCGTGTGATGTGAATATGGTTATGATGAATCATCATTTGAAATTCCGCCGATTCGTTTCCGTGCTTTTTGCAGCACTCATTGCGGTGACGCTGTTCGTACCGACGGCTGTGCCGGTAAACGCCGCAAACAAGCGTTTTATCACCGAGCTTCGCGTGGAAGCAGGTGAAGACGCGGTGCGTAAGCTGGAGGCGGACGGCTGGTCTGTTATGATGGTCGGTCTGAACGTAACGTCCGAT
>JAFSYM010000150.1 GCA_017450005.1 Clostridia bacterium | reverse complement strand
TTTTTCCTTCCTTCTATACATTCTCTCACTACTTGAATCTTTTCTTCCGTGCTTATTGGTATTCTTTTTGACATAAAATTCTCCCCCTATGTAGACAATGCTTTTTTTATTTCATTGTCTCTCATAGAGGGAGCATATCATTCTCCCAAGGGGAAGCCTTTTCGGAGACCCCGCCAAATTCCGCTTTGTATGTTCGGGATGATCGACACGATTTTTGGTTAAACTACCGATACAGTTTGTTTTGCGGAGGCACAGTATGAAACGAGCCGTATCGGTCTTTTTTTGTCTGATTTTTTCGCTCGCGCTGCTTTTGCTGCGGTTGTTTTCGATTGCGGCCGGCGGCAGTGTGCCCGGCGCGCAGGCAGGCGGTACGCTGACGGTCGAGGCTGCGCGCGGACGCGGGTTTATTTACGACCGAAACGGCCTGCCGTTTGTCAACGAGACAGCACAGCTTGCGGCCGTGGCGGCACCGCTGGAAACCGTGCCGCGGATTCTGCGAGCGGTGAGCGGCGCGGAGGATTTCGCCGCGGCATACGCGCGTCTGTCCAAGGGGTATCCCGCCGTGTTGCCTGTGCGGGAAGAGGTGACGGGGAGAGGCGTTTTTACCGTGCGTGCGCCCGTGCGCTACAGTGCAGACTTTTTGATCCCGCATATCGCCGGATACTGCGACGCTACGGGACACGGCGTTTGCGGCCTGGAGAAAACCTATGATTCGCTTCTGTCGGAACGCATCTGCACTGTAACGTTCGACGCGGATGCCGCAGGACGTGTGCTGTGCGGCGGCAACACGCGCATCGACGACGGCGGCCTGTGGTCGCGTTCGGGCGTTGTGCTCACCATCGAGAAGCGCTTGCAGGCTATGATGCGCGACGCGATGCTGCGTTCGGATATCCGCAAGGGCGCAGCCGTTCTGCTGGACGCGCAGACGGGCGAGATCCGCGCGATGGTCAGTCTGCCGGAATTCGATCCGGCAAATCCGCAGCGCAGTCTGCAAAGCGCGGACGCGCCGTTTCTGAACCGAGCGCTCTGTCCCGTGAGCGTCGGCTCTGTCTATAAAATGCTGGTTGCGGCAGCGGCGCTGGAACAGGGCGTCGGGGAGGACTTCACCTATACCTGCACGGGCGAAACCCTGCAGGACGACGTGACGTTCCACTGTCATCTGCGCGCCGGACACGGTACGCTCGATTTGGCCGGGGCGATGGCCGAATCCTGCAACCCGTGGTTCATTCACCTGCTGCGGGAGATTCCCGTGGACAGCCTGCTGAATCTGAGCCGCCGCATGGGGCTGGGCAGCGCGGTGACGCTGTGCGACGACGTGGTCTGCGGCGCCGGAACCGTGCCGGAAAGCGGCGAGCTGCAAACAGACGCCGCACGCGCCAATATCGCGTTCGGGCAGGGGAGACTGACTGCGGCGCCTTTGCAGATTGCGGCGGCGACAGCAGCATGCGTTAACGGCGGCACGTATCATGAGCCGCGGCTGATTGACGCGATCCTTCATGCGGACGGCAGCCGCACGGCGATGCAGGCAGCCATGCCGGAACATGTTCTGTCCGCGGGGACGTCCGAAAGAATCCGCCGCCTGCTAATCTATGCGGCCGGGCAGACGCGGCAGATCACGTGCGCGGACTGCGGCGGCAAAACAGCGACGGCGCAGACCGGTATTTTCCACGCGGGACGCGAACAGCTCAACACATGGTACAGCGGCTTCTTTCCGGCGGAGAATCCGCAGTATGTGCTGACGATTCTGTGCGAGGACGGCACAAGCGGGGCAGGGGATTGCGCGCCGGTGTTCGACGCCGTTGCCGCGCAGATGGAAAAAAATCACTGAAAATCCGCAAAAGCGGTTGCAATCGGCAGAATAATCCTATATAATGGAGACACTAATCGGAAAGGATGTTGATTATGACATTAAAGAAAATCGGCGCAGCCCTGCTGGCTGTGATGCTTCTGCTCTCGTGCCTGCCGTTTGCGGCAAGCGCTGCGAACGTGCCGTCGATCCTGTACGTCGGCGAGAAGAACAAGACTTCGGACAACCTGATCGACAAATATCTCAGCAGCGGCGACGTGACCGTATATCAGGTTTTTGAGAATACGACCACGTACTACACCCTGACCCGTGACGACACCATCGGCTATATCCTGACCTTTTCCGACAAGTACACCATGTCCGAGATGGTCGAGTGCAGCAAGGCGGACTGCGGTCTGTACTGCAACGGCGATCTGACCGTCTGCATCGACGGCGACGTGACGTTCGACGCCGACACCAGAGAATTCGGCGATGCGTACGGCTGGCGTGTCGACGGCACGCTGACGATCCAGGGCACCAAGAGCACCGCCAAGCTGACTGTGAGCGGCAACAAGACCATGCGCCAGAACGACGACGGCGGCATCGGCATCTGCGCCGACACGCTCATGCTCAACGGTGTGCAGGTCAACGCCTGCGGCGGTTATGCCGGCGTGCAGGCCAAGTCTGCGCTCGTGATGTACAATGCGAAGCTGTATGCCAACACGGACGCTTCGATGAAAAAACTCGGCAAGCCGCAGTTTGAATGCAGCATCGAAACCGAAAACTTCATCCAGTCCGGCGGACTTGTTAAAGCAAACGGCGACGTCAAGATCGACGCGTTCTACTTCACCGGAAACGGCACGAATCAGTTCGAGGAGAACGTCGTGGTCTACGGCCGCAGCTACACGTTTGCCAAAGAAGCGTATGACGGCAACTGGTCCGAGAGCTTCGAGCTGTTCCGCGATCCGTCTCTGATCCCGTCCTGCATGAAGGTCAGCGTCGGCAGCACGGTCGCCAAGATCAGCGGCAACCGCGTGACTCTCAACCGCAAAGGCGACACGACGATGACGCTGTTTGTGCAGTGCGGCAAGGACGTGATTTACTTCAGCACCTCGAGCGTCAACTGCGCTGTGCAGTGGTGGCAGTTTATTCCCTATTTCTTCTCCTTCGCGTGGATCGACGCGTACATCAAGTGAGTGCGGAACCCCGTAATTTAATATTCCAAAAGCGCATCTTCCTGCGAAGGTGCGCTTCTTTTTTGGCAGAATTGCACAAAAAAAGACGCGGAATTTTTACATATCAAATGAAAAAAATCGTTTTTTTTCGTTGACAATCTTTCGATATCCATATATAATAATTATGTAGTATGATTGTTATATCTGTATGTATACCTATCGGGTATTTCAATCTGTGCGGAGAGCCGTCCGGTTCTCCCTGGGTCCAAAAAACGGAGGTGCACAATCATGAAAAAATCCACCCGATTGATCAGCGTGCTTCTGGCAATGATCCTGTGCTTGAGTTGCACAAGCGTGGGCGTCTTTGCCGAATACGCCGATTACTCCAGTCCTGCCGGCATGAATGCGCTGGATCACCCGTATATCAGCGCGTACCAGTGCGGCTCGATGCTTCTCGACCGTGTCGACGAGATGCTGGCGGAGCAGGACATTCACGGCCACATCGGCTACACGATCGACTTTGACTACGATGTGCGGAATATCGACGCTGCGCTCAGCACCGTGCATACGCTGGTCAACCACAAAATCTGGAAAGTCAGCACCAGCTGGGTCGGCGACATCCGCCGCCTCAACTTCGACTCCCTGCTGAATGCTCCCTACCGTACGTCGCAGGGCTGTACCGACCTGCAGATCCTCTACGCGCTGTTCGGCTTCCTGCGCGACAACGCGGAGCGCATCGGCAAGCTGGTCGACGGCGAGTGGGACAACGGCTCGATCGTCGGTCTGTTCCTGGATCTGAATGAAAAGATCGGCGACGTGCACGCAAAGATCAAGGAAGTCGTGTTTGACGCGCTGATCAAGGATCCCGAGCATGCCACTGTCACCAAGGACAGCACCATCGACGACATGATCAACGAGTTCCTGTACACCTACATCGGCGGCAAGGATAAGATTCTTGACAGCCTTGAGGCCGAAATGGTTGCGGGCGGAGCGATGAGCGCTCCCGGCGTGGCCAACTTCAAGCTCAGCAACATCACCGTGTACCAGCTTCTCCGCTTTGTGCTGCGCGCCGCGATCAAGGACTTCGGCAGACCTGCTCTGATCGACGCCTTCACCGGCAACGAAGATACGATCATTCCGCTCGTGACCGGCCTTCTGGAAATCGAGCTTCCCGAAACGGACGGCGAGGGTCAACCGCTGCCCAACGACGTCAAGGTCGCAAACCTTGTCGACAATCTGCTTGACCTGCGTAACGGCGCGCTGTCCAAGTTCATCAAAGTGACGGACGACGGCGTTTCGCTCACGCCCGACTTCCAGACGCTTCTCAATCAGCTTCTGGAGACGGCGCAGGGCTTCATGGGCAACCTGACTTCCTACGACACGGTTGAAAAGTGGGACGAAGACGGCCTTGCCAACCTGACCCAGCCGCAGATGCTCGCGTACCTTGTGCGTACCGTGCTGACCGGCCTGATCGACTATATGGACATCCCGAAGACCATGCCTTACCGCGATCCGTCGACAGGCGTTGTGTCCGAGGTCCCGATCAACGGTTACGGCGTCGCGACCTATGCGCTGATCAACATCATGGCCGACAAGATGCCTGAGGTTGACTACTTCGCCATGATCGAGAATTACAAAAACAATTCTTCCGGTCCGCAGCTCAATCCCGGCCAGGTGCCGATCCTTGAGCGTGACGGCACAGGCCGTGTGACGAGATACGTCGAGCCGGCAGCCTTCACGGTGCTTGCGAACTATATGTACTACTTCCTGAACGCGAAGACCACGATGGATATTCCCGCGGGCAAGAATTTCGACGAGACGCTGCAGTGGATGTTCAACTGGGTGATTGATCAGTTTGGCGGCCTTTTACGCACCAACAACCTCGACCTTACCACCACGCCCACGCTGCAGAACATGGTCGTGTGGAAGAACATGGATATCCTGCTGTGGGACAACGTGCTCGATATCACGTGGCTGCCCGACGACTACGTGGCGTCCTTCAAGGATACCTCCGGTAACTACACCGGCAACGTGACGCGTTCCGCTCTGCTGGATAACCTGCTGTATACCTTCGTCAATCTGGATATGTCCCAGCTCAACAACATCCTGAGCCTGTTCAATACCTACAAGGGCACCATCTCCGGCTATCCGACCACCGGTGAACTCGGCCAGAACGTGATCCAGTTCGTGCTCACGCTCATCAAGCGTCTGCTCAACGGTATGTTCCAGAGCGAGACCGCGCTGTTTGCGCACACGCAGATCAACTGCCTGGAGGACATCGTTTCCAAGACACGCTACGAGGACAAGACGAACCTTCGCTGGCTTGCGGAGAACCTGTCCAACCTGATTGCGCAGTACGGCGAGCCGATCCTGATGTCCGCGCTTCCGATCGTGGCAGAGAGCCTGACGAACCTCGATCAGTATGCCGAGAATTACGACATCTTCCCAAGAAACAACGAGAACTACAGCATCGACGACCTGCGCGCGAAGCTCGAAGCTCAGCGTCCGAGCAACAAGCTCGATGCCGACATGATGGATGACGACGACTACTTCTTCTTCGGCAGCGAAGACTTTGATTCCGCGAACCTCTACAAGTATTACAACTGGCGCGAGGTGTACCGCGAGGCGACCAGGGTCGCCGAGGATTACGACGAGGATATTGCCCAGATTGATGCGGACACCACGCTGACAGCCGCAGAGAAGACCGAGGCGAAGGCAAAGATCGATTACGACGTGCTTGTTCTGACCTACAGACTCGGCTACTACTTCGATCAGCTTGTCAACCGCAACGTCTGCGTCGACATGCTCCGCCGCGAGATCACCAATGCGAGAGCCAGATTCGGCTACGGCGCATACGGTTCCGTGACGGCGCAGGGCGAGGTGAAGCCGGATGATTCGCAGCTCAAGTCCACCGACTTCACACTCAAGACTTGGAATGCCTACAATGCTGCGCTCGACTTCGCCAAGAAGGTCAGCCAGATCTACAACACCGCTCCCGAGACACTGCGTCAGTCCAAAATCACAGCCGCGCGTGAGCTGCTGGTTGTGGCCATGAAGCAGCTCAAGTTCTTCACCGGCGCCGCCGATTACAGTGCGCTGAACCAGATGAAGCTGCTTGCCAAGGCGAGACTGGACGAGAATACCGCAGATCCGACGATCTACTTCCAGGATACGATTGCCGATCTGATTGCCGCCTATCAGGCCGCAATGGCCGTGGACAACGGCTATGACGGCTCCGACCAGAACATCATCGACGAGGCCGTGATGGCGCTGCAGGAAGCGTACGACGGCTGCGTGGAACAGCCCGCAATCGCCAAGGCGATCGGCTCCACGACGGTGATCGACAAGGTCAACGGTATTGTCTACGGCATGCGTGAGAAGCTGTCCAACTATTTGTCCTATATTCGCAAGCGCGGCGTCGGCGTTCTGGTTTACAACCTGACCGGCGTCGGCGACGGTACCGGTACCGGCGCAGAGATCGGTCTGACGCTCGAATACGAGGGCGAGATCGTTCAGAAGTACACAGTCGTCATTTTCGGCGACCTGGACGGTGACTGCCGTGCAGACGCCACGGATGCGAACTGGGTGTACATGCACTTTGCCGGACTGGATGCGAGTCGTCCGCTGTCCACATTTGCAATGCAGGCTATGGACGCAAACGGCGACGGCGAATCTAACCTGCTCGATGCGTACTACCTGCGTCAGGCCGGTCTGTATAAGTACACGGTCGACCAGCGCGGTGTCGCATAAAATCCGATACACAACACAACAGCAGGCCGTTTCTTCGGAAGCGGCCTGCTTCTGCGTGTTCATTCCTCCATCTGCTTGCCTAAGAATGACGCGGCAACCTGTACGAGCTTCGTTTCGGTCATAGTCGGAACGGAGCCGTTTTCATTGAGCATCAGGATAACAGCGCCGGATACGTCGCCCGCGCCTATAATCGGATAGATAGCGCCGGCGTATCGCTGCAAACCGTCAATCGGCGCAATTCGTTCGTTGTCCACGTACGCCACATAATTGGCGCGCTTCTCCATCAGATCTTCCACTGCCGCGCAGATGCGCCGATCCAATACGTCGCGTTTGGGCATCCCGGCGCATGCAATAATGCGGTCGCGGTCGGAAATCAGGATCGGCAGATTCGTGCTGCGGTTGAGCACTTCCGCAAACTGTCTGGTCTGTGCCGACAGCTCTCCGATGGGCGAATACTTTTTAAAAATCACTTCTCCGTCCGCATCCGTGTAAATCTCCAGCGGGTCGCCCTCGCGGATTCGCATGGTGCGGCGGATCTCTTTCGGGATGACGATGCGCCCCAGATCGTCGATCCTGCGGACAATACCGGTAGCTTTCATTGGGTACAAAACTCCTTTAAAACTTGGTTTCACCGGTATTGTTTGCATGCGCGCAAAAAATATCCTACGCAGAAAATGGCAATTTTTCGGCAGAGTACCCGTATCCGGTGATGCACATTGATACTCGAATTGTTATGCTTGCACGTTACAGGATACGCGTTATCCGATAGCAAGGGCAAACGCCTGTCCCGAAGATTAACACGCCGCCGACCGTGTGTGCGATCCGCGCCGCTTTCCGCATGGCGCCCGCTTTGCCGCTGTTGAGCGTCATCTGATTGCGCACGCCTGTGATGCGGTTCGCGAGATCCTTCCCCAGCGCGTCGTACGTCTCGTCCAGCAGCTCCGCGTCCTCCGGATGCCGCAGGGCGTCACGGATTTTCTGCGCTTTGGTCACCTTCAATTCCGCCTGCAATTGCCGGAGCTGTTCTTCCAGCGTTGCGGCGGCTTTTTCCGTGTCCGTGTGGTCGTCCCGCAGTTCCTCCTCGCGGATGCATTTCTGCAGATACCCCGTCATGTCCGCCGATGTTTCGCGCACACGGCCGATATAGCTGCGCACCATGTCGTCCAGCACGTCCATGCGGATGTGATGGCTCATGCATCCGGACAGCCCGGTTTTGTGGTAGGCACCGCAGACGTATGCCGGTTTCAGATCACAAAGCGAAAACGCATATGGTCTGCGGTGCTGCCGAAGGTCTCGTAAAAGAACGCTGCTTTCAGATCGTGAGAAGCAAGGACAGCGGCAACGTGCTCCGGCGTTTCAAAAGGCTCGTCCTCGCGCGCATTGTCGATGTCGTTCATGAACGCCGTCTGACACAGGAAATCCTCCTGCACGGTGCCCTTTTTGCCGGATCGGCGGCTTTTCTCGGAGAAGGGCGTTACGCCCGGCTGCACAGTTTGACCCGCCGTTAGACATGCGGCAAGCTGTTTTACGGTCACGTCTTTGATGCTTGCAGATTTTGTGAACCGCTTCTTAATGCTGCCGATTTCCGTATTTGTCGGCTTGTATTTGAATCTCGTTCCATCAATATGTATCCGCATTCTTTTTACCTCCTTTCTGTGCGTCGATTGTTGCGACGGTGCCGGTCGGAAGAAGAATCGTGATCCGTGTCGGGTCGATTATCAGAAATCGCAGAAGCTTCTCGCATACCGTCTTTTGCATTACGGTTACAGTGCTTTCATGCGGGCGCATCTGTACGCCACGGGTGTGTGCGTGGTTCATTTTGCACATCCTTCCTATTGCTTTTTTGAAAGGGATACGGCGAATCGTCCTTTCTGTTCGTTCTGTCCTGTAAAACCCCTTCACTATTACGGCCACAAAAAACGCCTTTGTTGCGCGTTTTTTTTAAAACTGTAGAAAAGTGAAAAAAAGCAGAAATCCCTCTCAATATTCAGACCTCAGGAACGGCCGATGTTTCCCCCCTCCGATGAAAAAACTTTTTTCAAAACTTTCCCGCCGCAAAACTTTTGCGAAATTATGTGCTGCCCTCCGGCGCGTTGGAGCGCCCGTCCCGCCCCGAAGATACTGCTTCCCCCTCCCTCCAAAACAGAATCCCCGCCAACCCGAACAGGCCGGCCACGGCTCACGCATGAAAATTATTCGCAGCGAAAGAAAGGACGTCGGCGAGGAAATCGTGGTCATACTCGCATTTCTGACGCTTGCGGGAAAGACTCATTTTCTTTGAAGTTGGGTAGTTTTTAAGGACATTTAAAACGATATGCCGA
>JAFSYM010000149.1 GCA_017450005.1 Clostridia bacterium | reverse complement strand
GACACGGATTGCTTTGTCGCCTGACGGCTCCGCGCAATGACAAGCATTTTTGCGGGTACGCACAGCCGGAAACGGCATTGTACAAGAACGGACGGGCGGTCATGCCCGCCCCTACAAACACGCCGAAGACGACATAAAACAGCAGCCAGACAAATTCCGCTTTTTGGAGTTCCCCGACGGTTTACAAATATAGTATCACAACAGGAGAATTATACAGTATGAAAATCTATGGCCTTCAAAAGTTGACCTTACTCGACTTCCCGGAGCGTGTGGCCTGCACGGTCTTCCTCGGCGGGTGCAATCTGCGCTGCCCGTTCTGTCACAACAGCGTGCTCGTCTTTCCCGAACCCGAAGACGAAACGATGGATGAGGACGCCTTCTTCCGATTCCTCGACAAGCGGCGCGGCGTACTGGACGGCGTGGCGATCACCGGGGGCGAACCGCTGCTGACAGCAGACGTGCTGCCGTTTATCGAGCGCATCAAGGCGATGGACTATGCCGTCAAGCTCGACACCAACGGCTCCTTCCCTGCCCGGCTGCGCGAGCTGGTCGACGCGGGGCTGGTCGATTACGTCGCCATGGACATCAAGAATGCACCGGACAAGTATGCCGAAACGTGCGGGCTGCCGATGTTCGATCTGTCCAAAGTCCGCCAGAGCGCGGACTTCCTGATGCGGCAGAACAAGATTCCGTATGAATTTCGCACCACGGTCGTCGACGAATTTCACGAGGCCGGAGATATGGAGGCCATCGGCCGGTGGATCGCCGGCGCGCGCGCGTATTACCTGCAGAACTTCGTTGATTCCGGCGCGTGTATCCGCCAGGGACTGCACGCCAAAACGCCGGAGGAAATGCATCTTTTCCGCAGTCTCCTGCAAAAATATGTGCCGAATACGCAGGTGCGCGGGATTGAATGACGCCGCATCGTACCGCAAATTGTTATGCAGCAGCGTCGGAGCACCACATATGCGCATTTTGTCAAACAACAACTATATCTTGTGGTGCGTAAAAAAAGTTTCACCAATATCTTGACAAACGAAAGTCTCGCTGATATAATAAGATTCGTTGCGTGACGCATGTATTTTGTACCGTTTCTTTCCGGAAACAACAAGATATTGTGTGTCCGACCGGGACTATGATTACGTATGATTACTATGGAGTGAGGGGTAAAAAGAAAATGTACACAGTCGTAAAACGTGACGGCAGCACCGCCGAATTCGACATCAACAAAATCATTGCCGCGCTGCGCAAAGCTTTTGAGGCGCAGGGTCGGCAGAGCCATCCGAGCGTGCTCGAGCTGCTCGCGCTGAAAGTGACAGCGGACTTTGAAAGCAAGATCAAGGACGGCCAGATCGCTGTGGAGGATATCCAGGACAGCGCCGAATCCGTACTGATTCAGGCAGGCTACGCGGACGTGGCCAAGGCCTACATCCTCTACCGCAAGCAGCGTGAAAAGATCCGCAACATGAAGTCCACCATCCTCGACTATAAAGAACTGGTCGACAGCTACGTCAAGGTCACCGACTGGCGCGTGAAGGAAAACAGCACCGTGACGTACTCCGTCGGCGGTCTGATCCTCTCCAACAGCGGCGCCATCACCGCCAACTACTGGCTGAGTGAAATCTACGACGAGGAAATCGCCAACGCACACCGCAGCGCGGATATTCATCTGCACGATCTGTCCATGCTGACGGGCTACTGCGCAGGCTGGTCCCTCAAGCAGCTGATTCAGGAGGGTCTTGGCGGCATCCCCGGCAAGATCACCTCCTCCCCCGCAAGCCATCTTGCCACGCTCTGCAACCAAATGGTCAACTTCCTGGGCATCATGCAGAACGAATGGGCGGGCGCACAGGCGTTCTCCTCGTTCGATACCTACCTTGCGCCGTTTGTCAAGGTCGACAACCTGACCTATGACCAGACTAAAAAGTGCATCGAATCCTTCATCTTCGGCGTGAACACTCCGTCGCGCTGGGGCACACAATCCCCGTTCTCCAACATCACGCTTGACTGGGTTGTGCCGAACGACCTTGCCGAACTCAACGCCATCGTAGGCGGCAAGGAGATGGACTTCAAGTACAAGGACTGCCAGAAAGAAATGGATATGGTCAACAAGGCGTTCATTGAGATTATGATCGAAGGCGACGCCAACGGCCGCGGTTTCCAGTACCCGATTCCGACCTACTCCATCACGCGCGACTTCGACTGGTCGGATACCGAGAACAACCGCCTGCTCTTTGAAATGACCGCCAAATACGGCACACCCTATTTTTCCAACTACATCAACTCCGACATGGAGCCATCCGATGTGCGCTCGATGTGCTGCCGCCTGCGTCTGGATCTGCGGGAGCTTCGCAAAAAGTCCGGCGGCTACTTCGGCTCGGGCGAAAGCACCGGCTCCGTCGGCGTCGTGACGATCAACATGCCGCGTATCGCGTATCTTTCCGAGACGCCGGAGGAATTCTATCACCGCCTCGACAAGCTGATGGACATCGCCGCGCGTTCCCTGAAGGTCAAGCGTACCGTCATCACCAAGCTCCTGAACGAGGGTCTGTACCCCTACACCAAACGCTATCTCGGCACGTTTGACAACCACTTCTCCACGATCGGTCTGGTCGGCATGAATGAAGCGTGTCTCAACGCCAAATGGCTGCGTCAGGATCTGACGCACGAGGCTGCGCAGGCGTTCACCAAGGACGTGCTAAACCACATGCGCGAACGCCTGAGCGACTATCAGGAAGAATACGGCGATCTGTATAACCTCGAAGCGACGCCCGCTGAATCAACAGCTTACCGCCTTGCCAAGCACGACGTCAACCGCTTCGGCGACATCATCACCGCCAACATGAACGGCACGCCGTACTATACCAACAGCTCCCACCTGCCTGTCGGCTTCACCGACGATGTATTCACAGCGCTCGACATTCAGGACGATCTGCAGACGCTGTACACCTCCGGCACCGTGTTCCACGCATTTCTGGGTGAGAAACTACCCACTTGGAAGTCCGCTGCTAACCTCGTCCGTAAGATCGCAGAGAACTACAAGCTGCCCTACTACACGCTGAGCCCGACCTACTCCGTCTGCCGCAACCACGGCTACATCACGGGCGAGGTATATACCTGCCCCGAATGCGGCGAGACAACCGAGGTTTACAGCCGCATCACCGGGTATTACCGTCCGGTACAGAATTGGAACGAAGGCAAATCACAGGAATTCAAAGACAGACTCGTGTACGACGTCGCGCATTCCGTACTGCCTGAAAAACGCCGCAGAATGGAAGAAGTCGCCGCGGCCAACGCACCCGAAACCGCTGCCGCCGAACCGACTTCCCGCGTGCTGCTGTTCGCCACCAAGACCTGCCCCAACTGCAAGGTCGCCGACGCGCTGCTGACCAAAGCCGGCATCCCGTTCGTAAAAATTATCGCGGACGAAAATCCCGATGAGGCAACCGCCTACGGCATCAAGCAGGCGCCTACGCTGATCGTGGAGCAGGACGGCGGGACGGAAAGGATCGTCAACCTGTCCAACATCAAGAAGTTCATCGAGCAGAAGAAGCAGGCGTAAACAAAAAATCAACGCACTCGTTTCCGATCGGAAGCGGGTGCGTTTTTTATGTTCGTGTTCTGTTATTCCTCTTCGGGCGCGTCTGCCGCATCGGGCTCTGCAGCGTCCGCTGCGGGCTCTTCTGCAAAATCCGCTGCTGCGTCATCACCTTTGCGAAAAACGCTCTTTGCCTTCTGGCGGATTTCCTCGAGCTTATAACCGGCCGGCGTTTCGCTCAGGCTCCAGATTGTGCCGTCCTTCTTTTCAACCAGAATGTCGCAATCCATGCCGAATGAAACCAGCGCTGCCGTCAGCACAGCAAGCGGCGCAAATTTCAGAGCCACAGCTGCGCCGATCACGCCTGTGTTCAGCGAGAGATTGAGCAGCGTTTCGCCGCCGCGCACAAGCATCACGCGCGAAGCGCTGCCGTCATGGATCAGTTCCTTGACTTTTTCCACGATTTTTTCGGCTTCCTGTTTGATATCCATTCTCATACACTCCTTTCTGTTTTCTATTTTTAAATTATACCATATTATCGGGACGTATGCAAGAGAAAAAATGCAGACCCTTGTCCTTTTTGAATCGTTTCTGTAAATGTAACAACAATGATTATATTGTTAGACTTATTCGGTTGCAATGATAGAGATTTTTGCGCTATAATAACCATGCCAAAGGAAAACACACGAAAACAAAAAAGGCAACAGCGATGCTGCTGAATTACAAAGGAGGATTTGTAGTGTTATCCATTCTGCGCAAAACACTCTCTACGGCATTCGCCGTACTGCTGGTTCTCACGGCAGTTTCGACTGCGGCATCAGCCGCCGATTCGTCTGCGCGCATCTACCTGCTCACATCACCCATCTACGGGGATGAACAGGGCGTCTTTTCCGGCGTCGTACGCGGCAGAGACGGCAGCCGGATCACAGACCCCGCCGGATATGCGATCTATGCCGCTCTCTCTTTAGACGGCACGAAATTCTGGCCGAAGCCGTTCTTTGACAGGCAGTTTTCGTCTGTGTATCAGGACGGCTCGTTCGCGATCCGAACGGTCACAGCGCCCACAGACAAGGATGCGGTGTATTTTGACTTTTACCTGGTCACGAAAACCTGGGCCAAAAACCATCCGGACCCGAAAAAGGATGATGTTGCAGCCGCCGCAGCCGATCATATTTCGGTACAGCGCATGACCGGCGGGCGGAACCTGTTCACCCCCGGCCGAAATACGTCGAATCTTTCCAAACCGGTCTTCTATATGCCGCAGATCCGCTCTGACAAAATCCTGGCGGACGTCGATCTGCACTATGACACCGCCGCATTAGAAACGCTGCCGCAGGAAAAAATAGATGAATATTTGAACAGGGTGTCGCGTTTTGCATACGGCGTCCGGTTCTTTTCGGCAGGCAGCGAGGAAAACCGGATCGCGATCCGGCTGGCTAAAGAAAAGTACGGCTTGTTTGTAGCGGTCAATGCATGGATTTCCGCGTCCGATACTTCTTCGCAGCAGGAATGTGACGCGCTGTGCAGCCTGTGCAACGCGCATCTTGTCGACATGGCTTTTGTCGGATCCGAAGCGCTCTATCGTCATGACGTCAGCGAGGAGAAGCTGATCGGATATATCGACTATGTGCGCGCACGAATCCGGGACAAAAAGATTTCCGTCTCCACGACGGATACGATTGACAATTTTTACGACTCTCCCGCGCTTTGCGGCGCATGCGACGTGCTTGCCGTCAACCATTACGCATACTGGCAGGGCGTCGAATCCGAAAAATGCGCACAGCGTATGATCGATTCTGTTGACGGACTGGCAAAAATGTATCCGCTGAAAAGCGTCGTCGTTTCGGAGGCGGGCTATCCCACACAGGGCATCACAATCGGCAAAGCAGTACCCTCCGAGCAAAATGCCGCCGCGTTTTTCACGTCTGTGTTCAGATATTCCGTGACGGCCAAGCTGCCCGTCTTCTTTTTCATGGCGGCCGACTGTCCGTACAAAGGCACACTGACGGCAGAGGGGCACTTCGGCATTCTGGACAACAGCCTCGTCTATAAGAACTGTTTTGCCCGGATCGAGCCGTTTCGCAGTTGTCCGCTTCCGGCCGTGACCGTTCCCAAGCCCACAAAAGAGAGCACAGGTTCTGTCAAAACAATACAGGTTCCGGCTGTTCCTGCCGGAGAAAATCTGACGCACACTGCGAAGCTGACCGGGAGTACGCAAACCGCACGCCCGCAGGCGTCCTCCACGGCATTGGCAAAATCGGAGACGAAAGTGAAAACGAAAACACAGACGCAGGCAGAAACGACCGTGGATGCGTATATCGAACGGGACGAAACGACCGTGGATGCGTATATCGAACAGGACAAAACGACCGCAGATGCGCACACCGAGCGGATCGAAACGGCCGAAACACAACCCGAACAATCTGTAAACAAGACGGCGGTTCGGATCGGCGTCTCTGTTTTGGCAGTCGGATTCATCGCGGTCGGCGTTTGTATAATCAGAAAAAAAGCGCACAAGTGACCTTCCGATGAATCGGCTGCATCCGGGCAAAAGTGTTTCGGCGGGATGCACAGGCCGATGCGCGCACCCGTCGGTGAAAAACAGTTGCTTTATCCGCAGATGCGTGGTAATATCAGATTGATCATTGCGGATGCTTTCCGGAAAAAACCGGAAGCGAAACAGGAAAGAAAGGAGTAGCAGCCATGCGACAGATGTTTACGTTTTTATGGAAGACGCGGGGCAACGCAAGCCCCACCGGAAAGCCGAGGGTATACTTTACCTGTCACCCGGCGGATTTTGACCGCACGTTTGAAAAGATCTGCACGGATATTTTCGCGTCGCACGACTGCGCGATCTATTATACGGAAGATATGGCGTCGCCGATCCCGGACGAAAACCGTGAAACGGATCTGGGCAGGATGAATCTGTTTGTGATTCCGGTCACGTTTTGTCTGCTCACGCAGCCCAACCGCGCGATGGATTCGGATTTCCGCTTTGCAATGGACAGACACATCCCCGTGCTGCCGATCATGATGGAGAGCGGGATCGACGAGGTATACACCCGGCCGGACAAATTCGGCGAGGCGCAGTATCTGAACCCATACAGCAGCGACCTGACGGAGATCGGGTATGCGCAGAAGCTGAAACAGTATCTCTCGTCCGTACTGGTCAGCGATGAGATGATCGCGCGCGTGCGTTTGGCGTTTGATGCGTACATATTCCTCAGCTACCGCAAGAAAGACAGGCGGCTGGCAAACGAGCTGATGCGTCTGATCCACAGCCGGCCGGAGCTGCGGGACATCGCCGTCTGGTACGATGAGTTCCTGACGCCGGGCGAGAGCTTTCAAGAAAACATCGACCGGATGCTGCGCGACAGCAAATTGTTCACGCTGCTGGTTACGCCGAATCTGCTGGAAGAGCCGAACTATATCATGAGCACGGAGTACCCCGCGGCAAAGCGCCGAGGCATGCCGATCCTGCCGACGGAGATGCCGGAGACGATCGGAAACGGCGGAACGGACAAAGCGATTCTGGCGCAGAAATACGAGGGCCTGACGGACTGTATTCCGGCAGATGAGGAATACTTACAGCGTCTTCTGGAGTTGCTGACCGGCTATGCGCGCAGCGAAAATGACGACGACCCCGCGCACAACTATCTGATCGGCCTCGCATACATCGACGGGATCGACGTGGAAAGAGATACTGCGCGCGGCGTGACATTGATTACCGACGCAGGAAAAGCCGGTCTGCCGGAGGCGATCGACCGGTTGTACGAGATGTACCGCAACGGAATCGCGGTCCGGCTGGACTGGGAACAGGCCGGATACTGGGCGGAAAAACTGGTCACGGTTTACAAGGATCTCTACGGCAAGGAAAACGAAAAAACGCTGAATGCACTGCATAATCTTGCAGCCGTGCTTTTTGAACTCGCCGACTATCCGAAAACGGTTCAGATACAGGAAAAAGTATACACGCTGTGCTGCGGAACGCTCGGTGCCGAGCATCCGCACACACTGACCGCTTTGAGCAATCTGGCGACCACATACAGTCAGATGGGCAGCCACTATAAAGCGCGGGATCTGCAGGAGGAGGTCTGCCGCCTGCGCCGCAAGGTGTTGGGGGAAGAGCATCCGGAAACGCTGCTCGCGCTGCAGAATCTGGCCGTAACCTACGGCAGACTCGGAGATCTGAAAGCGGAAGCGAAGACAGAAAAAAGCGTCTATGACCAGTGCTGCAGGTTGTTCGGTATCGAACATACCGCGACACTGGGCGTGCTGAGCAATCTGGCGGCAACATATTGCAGCCTCGGAGACTATAAAGCAGCGCGGAAGCTGCAAGAGCAGGCCTATGCGCTGCACTGCAAGGTGCTCGGAGAAGAGCATCCGGATACGCTGAAGTCGCAGAACTGTCTGGCGGTAACATACGTGGAGCTCGGGAAGCTCCGCGAAGCGCTGGATATGCAGACAACGGTGTGTGCGCTGTGCCGCAAAGTCCTCGGCGAGGATCATCCTGACACGCTGACAGCATTGAATAATCTTGCATCTATATACGTCTGCCTTCAGAAATACGAAAAGGCGGTTAAGCTTGAGGAGGACATTTGCGAGCGCCGCGGCAGGATCTTCGGGCAGGAGCATCCGGAAACGCTGGCGGCATTGAACAATCTCGCGTCGACATACCTGGATCTCAACCGCTTCGAACCGGCAAAGATGCTGCTGGAAAAAGTCTATGCGCTGCAATGCCGGACGCTCGGGCAGAAGCATCCGGAAACGCTGACCACGCTGCACAATCTGGCGATCGCCTTATCTCTCCTGAGAGAACATCAGCAGGCGCTGACAAAACTGCAGGAAGTGTTTGATCTGCGGTGTGAAACGATCGGCGAGACACATCCCCATACGCTGCAGGCGCTGAGAGATCTGGTGCTGATGTCTGAGTACGCCGGCGACAACGGGATGGCGTCACAGCTGCGTGTGAAACTCGATGCGCTGCGCACAAAAGCGGACGGATGACCGTACGGTGAACGGTATCGCGTCCCGCCGTACGGTTCCGGCAGCAGCCGCGCGCTGCAAACGGCCGCGGCACAGAGCGGACCGGACAGACAGAAGGAGAAGAAAATGGCAGTTTATGTTTGCGCGGATCTGCACGGATATCCGCTGGAAAAATTCGAGTCGCTTCTGCGGCAGGCCGGGTTTCAGGAAGAGGACTTCCTGTATGTGTTAGGCGACGTCATCGACCGGGGACCGGACGGCGTCAGGATCCTTCGCTGGCTGATGCGCGCTGCGAACGCACAGCTGATCCTCGGCAACCATGAGGCGATGATGCTCGGCTGTGATTTCCTGTTTGAAGAGATCACGGAGGACACGATCGACCGTCTGACCGGCACAAAGCTCGAAATGTACCTGCTGTGGACGCAGAACGAAGGACAGCCTACGCTCGATGCGCTGGCGGCGACGCGGCGCGAGGAGATCCGCTTCATCCTCGAGTATCTGCGCGAGGCGCCTTTGTTCGAGGCGCTCACTGTCGGCGGCAGGGACTTTATCCTGACGCATTCCGGTCTGGGTCATTTCCGGAAAAAGAAAAAGCTGTCGGCCTATACGGCCAACGAGCTGCTGTGGACCCGGCCGAAGATCACGCAGCGCTATTTTGACGGTATGACGGTCGTTTTCGGCCATACGCCGACTTTTTTCTACGGCAGACAATATGAAGGCAAAGCGATCGTTACGCCGACGTGGATCAATATCGACGTCGGTGCAGGCTATGGAATCCGGCCGATGCTCCTGCGTCTCGATGATCTGCGGGAATTCTATCTTGAGGAATGAGCGAACCGACGGGCGCTGCAGCACTCTGCAGGGGCGTGCGGCTCGCGGTGCACGGATCGGTTTGTTTCTGATCCGAAAAACCGTAAAAAACAGAAAATCCATTATGGATTTTTGCAGGTGGCATGGGAAGGATAGATACGAATGAAATGTTTTCCACTTTTTACGAATGGATTCAAAATCAAAGGCGGAAAACTGACGGCTTACTGCGGCAGCGGCAGGGACGTTGTGATCCCGCACGGCGTCACGCACATCAGCGACCGCGCGTTTGAAGAATGCGCAAGCATCCGGCGTGTCGTCGTGCCCGGAACGGTCAAGCGGATCGGTGCGCGCGCGTTTGCGGATTGCGAAAATCTGGAAACTGTTGTTCTGCATGAAGGCATCGAGGCCATCGAGGCCAACGCTTTCTCCGGCAGTTACAAGCTGCGGGACGTGACGTATCCGGATTCTGTCACAGAATACCGCGGATGGTCATTTTACGATACACGTCTGGACAAGCCCGTGCTGAATGCGTCGGGCACGATTCTGATTTACTGTCCCGCATGCACTGCCGGGACGGAATGGGCAGTGCCCGACTGCGTACAGATCATCGGCCGACAGGCCATTTTTGAGCAGCCGCAACTGCAGACACTGCACCTGCCGGAAGGGCTGCAGATCATCGAAGATTTGGCGCTCATCGAGTGCGGATTCCGCGAGATTACGATTCCCTTCTCCGTGTGTAAAATCGGAGATTGGGCGTTTGGATACTGCGGGCAGCTGAAGAAAATCACGGTTCTGAATCCGCAGACCAAAATGGGCAGGGAGCCGTTCAAAGACTGTATCGCTCTGGAGGAGATCCGCTACGCAGACCTGACGGAAACGGACAAGATCCTGCATCTGAAAGGTGAGCCGTTTCTGGTGCAGCACCTCGAAGATCCTGCCAATCTGCCGCATACGCTGGATCCGGCGTTTGAACGTCTTGCGGCTCTGTGCGAACGAGGCGACCCGGACGCCATGGCTACGTTTTCGCAGTTTTTTGCGCAGTATGCACAGCGGGAAAACGCTTCGCTGTTTTATCGGCGCGCAGCCAATTACTGGCTCTACCGCGCCTACTGCGAGGGAAACGCACAGGCAGCGCAGTGGTTCACACAATATTTTGCCGAGCATCCCGGTGCGCCGCTGGAATCGATCCTGAACGAAAGCAACGAGCACCGTTCCAACGAGTACATCCACTCGATCCCCGGACAGATCCTGTGCGATCTCGGATATGCGTTTTTTGACCCGGAGAGAGAGTATGAAATCAAGCAGTTTGAGGATCAGGAATTTGTAGAGGTCACCGCGTATTACGACACCATACCGCCCGATGACGAAGGGTTCGGCATGGAAGAGATCTACGAGTGGTGGTTTCTCGACAAAAACATGCAGCCGATTCCGGGCGTGGAGCGTTTTACGTCCCCGATAATGGCGAGAAACGACAAAGACTTTCGCGAAAAACGCGCGCACGCAGCCGCATGTATCCGCCGCAACCAAGCCAGCGAACGCCTGCGATGAAGCCAGAGGCAGAAGTTGATCAGACAAAGGCATCTGCCAACCTAACTCGCCAAGTTTTTAAGTAATGATTGATTTTTCAATCTGTGTTGAACTGTGTATAGTAGTATGTGGTTCACGCCGGAAACGATTCAGATTGCGATTCGGTCTCTTAGACCAAATGACAGCGAATTCGTTGCCACGATCTCAGTATGCCACTTTTCGTTTATCCCGGTGAATCTTTTGGTTCATCACGGATTTTTGTGAGATGGTCAGATGTCGATAAAAGGCAATCCGTAACCCCGGTAGTGCATAAATGTATAAGAAGGAGAAAGGATTGCCGCGCGCCATAAAGGCGTTCACAATGACAAACAAGGGTATGTTTACTTATCCCACAAAATTCCGTGAAGAGGAATTCTTTTTCGTCTCAATTGCGAGGCGCTCTAGCAACGAAGCAATCCGTTCCCCCTGTTCCTGTCTGCACGTTTTTAAGGGAGACGGATTGCTTCGCTGCGCTCGCAATGACGCGGTTTTTGTTCGTTTGTTTCAAGCCCAATCTCTCACTGATATAAGTAATAGAACCGCAGAAAGATAAGAAAAGACTTGCTTTTTGCGGATTTTTATGGTATAATGATATTACGTGGTACGTAATAGTGTATGTGTGGAGGGAATGCACATGGCATATCCGGAGT
>JAFSYM010000148.1 GCA_017450005.1 Clostridia bacterium | reverse complement strand
GATTCTCGCTGCGGTGCGCCTGCTCGTAGCTGTCCACGTGTATGGTGTGATAGACAGAGCCGTACAGAGCCCCGCGCGGATCGTATTTGGTGCTCGTCTCGAAAATGTCCAGCTCGCACCCGCTCACACCGCCGTCCGTGTCGTCGTCCCACATGCCGTCCGTCAGCATCCAGAACGCGGGATTGATACCCGACCCCTTCGGCAGGATGCAGCGTGTCTCGAAGTAGCCGTAAAGCTGCTCGTACCCTTCGTATTCACGCGCGTAGTGTTTGTTGGGGTTTGTTTCCATGCCGTAGGAATAATACTGCTCACCGGCAGGACCGTCCTTGTATTCCACCGTGAGCTTCAAGCAGCCGTCGCCGGTGAAGCCGACCTGGCTGCGGTTCCAGTAGGCCGTATCGCGCCGCTGTGTGTCATCCGCGCCGTAGACGTAGTGTCCCTGCCATTTGGTCGTGTCGAAGCCGTGGTCAAACTCGTCCGACCACACAAGGGCGAACCGGCTCATGTCGATCCTGTCCTTGTGCGGCGTGACGGGCGTGCCGAAAAATGCCATGCCGACAAGCTGCACGACGATCATCAATAAAGCCGTGCTTTCCCGCCAACGCAGCGTAAAGAACGATTTTAGCGCGTGTGCAATCACCTGCGGAATCTCCCGCAGCGCCGTAATCTGCCGTTTCGCAAAAAGAGTCCTCAAATAATCTCCCCCCCTGACAGATTACAGTATAGCACACTGCGTCGAAAAAATCGAGCTTTTTTACGTCAAGTCTTGACATATCGTCTGAAACAGTTTATACTATGCGACAGTTCCTATTTTATGATAGTAAATAATAATTAACGATTGAAAGGAGGCTGCTATGCATACAAATGATTTGCAGGATCTGCTGCTGGCCGTAATGCCGCAGTGGTACTGCCACATCGCAAAGCCCTTTAAACAGATGATGCATTCGGGCGTAAGTCTCGATATGTATTACTGCATTCGGCTCTTGCAGCAGCTGGGCGACGCATCCATGACCGAGCTGTCGCGCTGGATGCATATGCCCAAGCAGCGCATGACCAAGCTCGCGGATCAGCTCATCGAGCTGCAGTTCGTCGAGCGCGTCCCCGATCCCGACGACCGGCGTATCGTTCGTCTGCGCGCGACAGAAAAAGCACGCGCGTATGCCGACCGTTTTCTCTCGCAGGACGCCGCCGTTTATCGCGAACTGTTCGACAGTATGAGCGATGAGGATCGCAGAGACTTCGGCGAAGCGCTGCAAACACTGCACCGTATTTTTGACAATCTCCCGAATCGGGAATAGAAAGGAAGTGAATCCATGCTCAGAAAGCTCTCCAAATGCATCCGGGAATACAAAACGCCGACGATCCTGACGCTGGTTTTTATCATTGTAGAGGCAGTCATCGAGACGTTTATCCCCTTCATCACTGCCGATATGGTCAACGCCATCAAGGCGGGCGCAACCACCAAAGAGGTGCTCATGAGCGGCGCGCTGCTGATTGTGCTGGCTGTGGCGTCTCTGGCCTGCGGCGGTTTCGCGGGCTTTACCTGCGCACGCGCATCCGCCGGTTTTGCCAAAAATGTGCGCCACGATCTGTTCCGCAGCATCCAGCTCTTTTCATTTGAGAATATCGACAAATTCTCGTCGTCCTCACTCGTGACGCGCCTGACGACAGACGTGACCAATACGCAGATGGCGTACATGATGATTATCCGCGTGGCGATCCGCGCACCTTTGATGCTGATCTTTTCCACCGTGATGGCATTCGTCATGGGCGGCATGCTCGCCGCTTCGTTCGTGATCGTGATGCCGATCCTCGTATTCGGTCTGATCCTGATCGGCAGGAAAGCGCTGCCGGCTTTCCGCAGCGTCTTCAAAAAATACGACCGCCTGAACGAATCCATTGAGGAAAATGTGCGCGCCATGCGCGCGGTCAAGGGATTTGCGCGTGAGGAGTACGAAAAGAAAAAGTTCGGCACAGCCGCCGAAAACATCCGCAAGGACTT
>JAFSYM010000147.1 GCA_017450005.1 Clostridia bacterium | reverse complement strand
TTTTTCCTTCCTTCTATACATTCTCTCACTACTTGAATCTTTTCTTCCGTGCTTATTGGTATTCTTTTTGACATAAAATTCTCCCCCTATGTAGACAATGCTTTTTTTATTTCATTGTCTCTCATAGAGGGAGCATATCAGATTGCATTGCAAAAAGCCTTTTCCTCGCTGTTCACGGATAGTAGGGGAATTGATAATCCCGGTGTCATCGCGAGCGAAGCGTGGCGATCTCCCATAAATGCCGTCACCGGCTTCTTTTGGAGATTCCCACGGTCGGCGCAAACGCCTCCCTCGGAATGACAGTGCTTCTTGTTTGCACGATCCCCAAACTTTCCGTGACGAACCCTTTTTCTTCTCGTTTACGCTTTGCGGATGATGGCGATGGGCGTCTGCTGCGACTTCTGGCCGAGCGGATTGTCGCGGAAGATTTCCTTGCACATTTCGATGTCGATCGACGGATCGGACACGCCGAGAATCTCGCGGCCGATGTCGTTGGCGTCCATGATGACCACCTTGCAGCCGGTGTGCTTTTCGAGTTCGGCCGCAACCTTGTCCGGATCTTTGGGCGCGAGCTTGGCGTAGTGGTTGTAGGGCGGCAGGGTGTAGTCGCACGGGCCGTCGATGGCGCGTCCCTTGTCGCCGACGATCTTGTAGAACACGCCGCGTACGCCGAACGGCTTTGTCACCGCCGAGCAGAACGCCGCAAACAAAATCTTCGGCACGCCGATGTCGCGGATGGCCAGCTCCATCGTCCACGGGCTACCCAGTCCGATGCCGTAGGGCGACTTGTAGACAAACTTGCACAGGAAGTTTGCGAGCTTGGAGACCTCGATGTCGTCGATGTCAAATGCGCGCCCCTGACTGATGGCGATGATCTTTTCGCTGATGAAGATCATGTCGCCCTCCTGCAGATAATCCTTGACGTACAGGTCGAGGATATCCGGGATGCTGTCGTCTTTGACGACGACGTGCGTTTTAACAGGATACCGCAGGAAGTCGCCGTATTTGGTCGAGATTTTCAGTTCTTTGCCCTCGTTGGGTTTCAACGCGTCCATGTTCATGTTTATGCCCTCATTCCGTATTCCAAAATCTTTCTTCGTTATTGTACTCCACTGTGTCGGTTTTTGCAAGAGCTTGTCCGTTATTGAATCGGTTTTCTTTTTGTTCTGCGCAAAAAACCGTTAAATATGCATCGCCGCAAAGACTTTGCCCACGTTCTGCCGCAGGATCAGATTGGCCATGCCATCCATGGGTGTGGCGTCGCGGTTGATCAGCACGAAGTTTTCGCCCCGGAAGTACCGCACGAATCCGGCCGCGGGATAGACCGTCAGGCTCGTGCCGGCGACGATCAGACAGTCCGCTTTTGCGATTGCGTTGACCGACTGTTCGATCACGTCCTCGTCGAGCGATTCTTCATACAGCACCACGTCCGGCTTCCAGATCCCGCCGCAGCCGCAGCGCGGGATGCCGTCCGCCTTGAGTACCGCGTCGAGACCGCTGTGCTTGCCGCAGCGTGTGCAGGTGTTACGCAGCGTGGTGCCGTGCAGCTCGAGCACGCGCTGTACGCCGGCCTGCTGGTACAGTCCGTCGATGTTCTGTGTCACGACGGCCGACAGCTTGCCTTTGCGTTCGAGCGCAGCGGCGGCATAGTGCGAATCGTTCGGCTTTGCGCCGGGATAGATCATCTTGGTGCGGTAGTAGTCAAAGAAGATGTCGGGATGATGCACGAAAAAAGTATGGCTGAGCATCGTCTCCGGCGGATAGTCGAACTGCTTCTCCTTTTTCTGATACAATCCGTCCGCGCTGCGGAAGTCGGGAATGCCGCTTTCCGTGGATACGCCGGCGCCGCTGAAGATGACGATGCGTTCGCTCTCGTCGAGAATCTGCTGTAAAGTCTGCAAATCGTTCATTTCGTTCCCTCCAACAGTAATGCGCGCATGGCCTGAAAGCTCTGCACGGTATAGGTTGCGTCGTTCGGCGCATTCGTTTGCCTGAAGTCGTACCAGCATGTGTCCAGTCCCGCCGCGCGTCCGCCGGCAATGTCGG
The DNA here is from genome assembly GCA_017450005.1 of Clostridia bacterium. Classification (GTDB taxonomy): domain Bacteria; phylum Bacillota; class Clostridia; order Oscillospirales; family Acutalibacteraceae; genus UBA1425. The sequence goes on along the minus strand of JAFSYM010000147.1, from coordinate 1,364 downwards.
CGCTGAGCGAGTCGCCGATCACAAGTACGTGCCGCGCGTCCGTTTCGGCAATGCGCGACAGGACGCGGTCAAAGAAGGCGGGGTTCGGTTTGCTCGCGCCGATCTCCTCGGAGATGAAAATATCCGCAACATACGGCGTCAGACCGCTTTCGCGGAAACGGCGTTTCTGCACGTCGCCGACGCCGTTGGTGATGATATACAATGTATATCCCGCGTCGCGCAGATCGCGGCACAATTCCGCAGCGCCGGGCAGCAGACAGCCGCACGAAGCGAGCGTGTCGAGATAGCGGCGGTTGAAGTCCACGCCGTCGAGCGGGATACCGAACTGCGCGAACAGGCGCACGAAGCGCGTGTCGGTGATCTCGGCTTTTTCGATCTCGCCGCGGTTATAGCGCTCCCAGAGCGTGTCGCTGATGCGGCGGTACGCGTCGAGAAACTCGTCCGTTTCGGGCAGACCATGGCTGCGGAAAACGGCGCGCAGCGCCATCGTCTCCGAACAGCGGAAGTCGAACAGCGTCTCGTCCGCGTCAAACAGAAGCGTCGTATACTGCATGTCCGCTATGCCTCCGATCCGCTTTATTTATATGTATTGTATCACATCCCGGCAGGGAATTCAATCGGCGTTTTCGGCGCTTGTCAAAGCTACCCGGAAACAGCGCTTGCAATCAAAAAAGGGGTATGCTATAATGAACTCGCCAAACAAATCGAATACGTTTTTCTCCAAACAAAGTGTGTGTTTTTATCTTCTTGGTAAAAACGCAGACTCTTATTTGACATGCTTTGTTTGGAGGATGTTAAAGATTTGTTTGGCGACAATCGGAGCTGTGTTTTTCGTGCGCGGCTTCGGCTGCGCATTTTTATTGTCCGAACGACGAAGGTTCCTTGCGCCGTGTTTTTGCAAAAAGTGTGCGGCAATATGGACATGAAAGGCATGTGATGCGGATGGGCTGAGGATCAAACGCAGGAAAGAACAGATCAAAAACAATCCACGGTCGCGCGGGATGTGAAGTTATCCCGAACGTCGCAGATTGTAAAAGAGGTTTTATGAAGAAAGGTGATATAATGAAAAAGATTATTTCTGTTTTAACGGCAGCGATTATGTTGTGTTTGTCGTCTTTTGTTGTTGTGTATGCAGAGGAGGAAACGCATGTAGAGAGCAAATGGGCAATCATGTGGTCGGAACACATTTATTACATTCGATTCGATCAAAATGTTTCCGAGGCGGGCGATATGTTTCATGTTACATATACCATGAAAAATCGGGATGCGGTATTTGAACTTGAAAAAGAAAACATCGAAATATATACCGATGAACGGTTAGAACTTGTTTTACGGTTCCCGGATTTTATTTCAAACATCACGGT
>JAFSYM010000146.1 GCA_017450005.1 Clostridia bacterium | reverse complement strand
TTTTTCCTTCCTTCTATACATTCTCTCACTACTTGAATCTTTTCTTCCGTGCTTATTGGTATTCTTTTTGACATAAAATTCTCCCCCTATGTAGACAATGCTTTTTTTATTTCATTGTCTCTCATAGAGGGAGCATATCAGGTTTTGGAAGAAAAGCCTTGTTCTTTTTCGGTTTCAGTTCAGCGCGCCTTCGCGATGCGGTTTTACAGCTCGTAGATCCAGTTGTTGATTCGCTGCAGAAGCAGCAGCGGCAGATCGCGCAGGAACAAGTAAATGCGCAGCAGCAGCGTGGCTCGTCCCCAGCTGTCCTCCAGTCCGGTGCGGTCAACGGCTTTGACCAGCAAACGTCCGCGCACGGATGTCCCCAGATGCAGCTCATAGACGTAGTTGCCCTGTGCGTCCGTTTGGTCGGCACCCTCGACCGGGATCAGATCCACATAGTTCCTATCCAGCAGCGTTGCGCCGGTAAGCTCAAAATAGTCCACGTCGTCGCTCGCGCAGGTGATCGTCACGACTGTATCGTGCCTGTCGCGGTTTATCTGCACGCCCAGAATCTTCGGCACAGTGCGGTCGATCGTCACCTGCAGGCCGTCCCGCAGGATCTGCGGCGCAGCGTCGGGAATATCCGGCGTCGCTTTGACAACCAGCGTATACGTTCCGTCGGCGACCTCGATCTCGTCAAACAGAGACACGATCGAATCCTTGCCGAAGAGCTCGCCCTTTTTCGCATACGACTCGGTATAAACGGCGCATTCCCTGCCTTCGGCGTCCTCAAGTACGAACTCCAGCGAGCGCAGGTTGCGCTGCACGGAATAGCCGATACCCATGTAGTACAGCATACCCCAGTACGACTCATACATCTCGCCGTAGCTGATCGCGGGCACGCGCTCCCAATCGCCTCTGAATCCCATGAACGGAATATTCAGCGGCGTATTGCCGGTGAAAGAATCCGTCAGGTACGCATACCCTTCCACATAGAAACCGTTCTCAAATACGGCGGCGTTCTCTTTGAGCTGTTCTTTGTCGAGCTGCACGGTCAGTGTGACCGTACGCGACTCACCCGGCTGCAGCGTAATGCTGCGCGGCATGTCAGACTTGGAGATCGTGAACGACAGCGGCACGCTCTGTCCCGTGACGCGCGTGTATGTCGTGTATGTACCCGTCCGATCGTCAAACAGCTTCTGCGACACACAATCGTCCGTAATCACGTCGAGCTGCAGCGTATCGTAGCGCACACTCTCGCGCGAGACGTTCTGCATGGTGAAAGACAGCGTAAACGTGTCGTCGATCCCGTCGCCGAGATTGAGCGCCGTCCTGCCGTCCTTGCCGGTCAGCACAGCCTTTGCAGCCGTCGCTTCACGCAGATTGATCAGCCCCGCGCCGACTGCGCGCGGCGACAGCGGCGCCTTTTCGCCCATGACCGGATCGGCCGTGGAACAGAGAATTGTCTCCTTGAGGTCGGACTTCTCTGTGCCGGTCGCGTCCGGATAAGCCTTGGTAAAATACTGATCGAGCAGCGCAGCGCAGCCCGCGGCATGCGGGGACGCCATGGACGTACCGTCGTAGATGTCATACTGACCGCCCGTCACGCTCGAGTAGATAATGCCGCCCGGCGCTGCAAGATCGACCGTCATTTTCAGATCCTCGCTCACACCGAAGCTCGTAAAATTGCTGGCGCGCAGGATGTCCGCAGGCTCGGCGTAATAATGGTCGTAGGTCAGCGCATAGTGTTTGTCCGCGCTGTGATACAGGCGGTATGCGTCGATGTCGCTGATCATAATGATCTCGAACCCTTCCATGAAACCGTCCCGGATGTTGTAGATCGACCAGAGCGCAGATTCGGCGATAATCAGGCCGCGGATACCGGCGTTTTGCAGATAGCGTTTGGCGTTTGCGCGCTGGTCGTACACAAGCGCAACCTTGCCGTCGAGCGGCGCTACCGGGCCTTTATCGGTGATCGGGATGTACTCGCCTGCCTCCGGAAATCCGAGAGACGTGTAGCCGAGCACTTCCGCCTGTTTGCCGCCGGCATACGTCAGCGACTGAATCATATATGCAACCGGCTCGGATAAATTGACGTTGTCGACCGAAGCGACACTCATCGCATCTGCAAAAGAATTGGGAATGCCGTTGGTACCGTTGTCCGGCCGGAGCACATTATCCGACGATACGCCGCTGTTGCCCGCGGCCGTACAGACCGTGATACCGGCGTTGCGCGCATTCGTGATCGCTTTGCTCAAAATCGCATGTGCGGGATTGGTGCGCGACTCGAAGTCAATGCCGACGCTCATGTTCATCGAGGAAATGTCGAACTTGGCCGCGTCGTCGATCGCCGCAAGAAGATTGGGCAGGAACGTCTCGACGTCATACAAGTCGACCTTGAACATCAGCACCTGCGCCTCGGGCGCGACACCGCGCAGTTTTACGCTGTTGCCCGCAGCAATGCCGCTGACGTGCGTGCCGTGGTCTGGATCGCTGTGGGTATAGTCGTCGACGGTTGTGTCGCCTTCGCAGTAGTCGAACGCAAACGGCACCTTAGCGCTCTTGTAGACGTCGCCGGCCGAGACGCCGGCACAGTTCATTTTGTTATCGCGCAGCACAGCGGCAATGTCTTCCTTGGAATACTTTGCCGATGCCGGATCGCTGAGCGTCATCGCCGGATGATTCCACTGCAGTCCCCCGTCGATCACGGCGATCGCCGTACCGGTGCCGTCGATCCCCTGCTCGTGCAGCGCGTCGACGCCGATCATATCGCCCGACGAAATCATGCTGTCCTTCGGGGGCGCCTCGACCGCAGGCTTGACGCCGCCGACGTCGTAGACTGCCTGAACCCCGTCGAGCTGCGCGATTGTGTCTGCGTCTCCCGCCGCCGTTTCAATCGCAACGGCATTGAGTACGCGGCTGTATGTATAGACCGGTTCGGCGCCGTGCGCGGCTTCCTGCATCGCGTGCAGCGTCCGGCGCGTCGCCTCCGACTGCGCCGCAACGCCGCCTTGTCCGGCGTCGCCGTCGAACTCCACGATCAGCGTGGTTTTTTCCGCCCGTCGAACCTGTGCGGCGAAAGCCGTCCAACCGACCGAACAGGCGCTCATGCACATAACGATCGCCAAAAATACAGATAGGGTCTTTCTCATAACGTGATTTCTCCTAAACTATGATTATCTGGAAAAAAGCGGATACTGCGTAAAGATACGGTGCAGACCCGCGGGTATTCTCGTAAAAGCACGGGCGATCCAGTTGATCACACGGATGAGAAAATCAAGCACCGGGTTCTTTTGCGCGTTCTTCGCCGGCAGGAACACGTCGTTGTCCGCCACTTCGTCATCCATGGAAAACGACTCGATCAGGGGCGAAATCAGCAGCAGCGTCATTTCAAGCAGACGGTCGTCCTGCACCGCGCCGAGCGCGAGCTTGCCTGCAGCCGACACCGCAAACGGCAGCGCTTCGTCCCGGAAGGCGGCGCGAAGATCCGCAGCCAGCGCATCACGCGTCTGCACGTTGACGTCGCGCATCGTCTCGCTCAGCGCCGTGTACACGCACTGCATGAACAGAACGATCTGCGGATCGTAGTACGGCAGATTCTCGTCGCCCGCATAGTACACGGACACAAAGTAGAACAGCAGATCCACGACCGTCGCATGCTGCGTCTGCGGCACGGTCAGCCCCAGTCCGCGCGCCATATCCGCCAGGCACTTGCCTCCCGGTTCAGAAGGCGTGTAGATCGGCAGGAAGATGTTCTTAAAGAAAGAGCGGAAGAACGGATCAAGGAATGCGCTCATCTTTTCGCCGACGAAACGGTTCAGCGTCCCTTCAAGCGCATCCTCGCTGATGAAATCATCCTTCTTGAGCTCGAACGCATACCGGAAGCAGCCGTAGGCGTAGCGATTGAAATCGGTCGTCATTTCCTCCAAAAGCTCGGGCGTATAACCGTCCGGCAGCAGCGATGGGTCAACGCGGTCGATTTTGTGCGCCTTGAGATCCAGTCCGCTGTCCGAAAGCGTTGCCGAGCGGAACAGGCAGGGATAGGAATTGAGACTCGTGGTCATGATGTCGTAGACCGTGCGGTCCGCGCCATCGGTGAACGACGTGACGTCTTGCCCGTGCTGGTGGCCGGTGAACACATACCGCACGCCCCAATCCAGAAAACGCATCTTCATCTCCAGCTCGGGGCGCGTGATGAACGCCGGCAGAATCTTCGACTGGAAACGGATATGCTCCAGGAAATTGTGGTGCATCATGGCAATCGGCGTTTTGCCGTCGGCTCTCGCCTGCGCTGCCTGCTTGTCGCACCAGGTAAGCAGATCCTGCGTGATGCCGTCCTCGCCCTCGCCGTACTTGATGGAATCGATCGCGATCAGGCGGTATTTGCCGCCGAGATCCGCCGTGTAAGAACAGCTCTTGTCGTCGATTTCCAACGCTTCGCTGTATCCGAAGTCGGCATAGACTTCCTTGAACCGGTCGCGCGAAACGCCGTTGAAGAAATCGTGATTGCCGTCTATCACATACACGCGCTTGCCTGTCGTCTGCTCAAAATCGGACAGCATCTGCGCCATAGCGGTATGCTCCTTGATATGGCCGTAGTGTGTCAGATCGCCGCAGATCAGGATAAACTCTGCGTCGCTCTCTGCCGCCTGCCGCAGGAACTCGCGCGTAATCGCGTAGGATTCCGACAACAGGTTCGGCGTTTTGTCCGCGCAATAGTATTTGCTGCCCGGAAAGTTGACCGGCACCGTCTTGGGCGCAGGGCGAAAATGCGTGTCGGACGCGACGATGAATGACAGGCTGTCGTCCGCGGCCGAAATGCAGAACGCAAACGCGCTCAGAATCAGCAAGATACTCAGAAACACGCATACAAGCTTTTTACACATAGCAATCACCTCATGTTTATAATAGCATATTCCGAAAAAAACATCAAGAAAAATCCATGTCGATCTGGCAATGATTGTGGAAAGAATACAGGCACACACCCGCTACCGGATAATCCGTGCACTGCGCCATCGCATCGCGGTATGTGCGCATCTGTGTGCGGTACCGCTCGCGCAGCACCTGCGGCGGTTCGCGGTCTGTCTTGTAGTCTACAATATACAGCTTGCCGTCCTCCACAAACGCACAGTCCACCATACCCTGCACCACGACCGTCTCGCCGTCGGCGACGGACGCCAGAAGCGGATAGACCGCTTCGAGCGGCAGTTCGATCGTGAACCGCTGCTCACGCAGCATCGTTTGCGCATGCAGCAGACGCTGTCCGATGGTGCTGCGGAAGAATGCGCGCACCGCGTCGACCGGCACCACGTCGCGCTCCTGCGCGGTCAGAGCGCCCGTGTCAAAGAGCCGCTGCAGCTCCGTGTGCACATCCTGCGACGCCGCAGCGTAATCCGCAAGCTGCATGAATTTGTGCAGCGCCGTACCGCGCTGGGCAGGCGTCAGGCCGCCGGACGCCAGAAAAGCCGGACGTGCCGAGGCGAAGAACTCGCTGTCGATCCCCTCCTGCTGCATACCGGACGCAACGTGCTTGGCCGTCGCTGCAGACAGCGCCGCATAAGGGTACACATACTGCACACGCGCTTCGATCTGGGCGAGCAATGCATCGTCCGCTTCGCGCGTCTGCACACATTCGCGCTCAGGCGGCAGTTCGGCAGGCGGCTGTGCGAGCACCACATGCAGCGGGAAATCCGCCGGCAGCATCACAGACGACGCCGGAATGCCTGCCGCCTCCCGAAGCGCATGCGCATCGGGATGGCGCAGGCTTGCCGCAAGCAGCAGATCGCCGTAATTGCCCATTTCCAGCACGCCGCCCACACTGCCGTCGGCATTTGCGCGCACGGAAAGCGACATCAGCCGCTTTTCCGCGTTTTCCAGCGTGGTCACGGCGATCAGTTTCTCTTTGGCGCGCGTCATCGCCACATACAAAACGCGCAATTCCTCATTGCGGCTGCTCTCGCGCACCTTGGCAGTCAGCACACGTTTGGGTACGGTGTCGTACTGAATAAACTGTGCTGTATCGCGCCGCACGGTTGCCATGCCGTAGACGTTATGGTAAACGTAGTTGTTCTTCAAATCCTCCTCGTTATAGCTGCCGCCGCAGTTCATCAGAATACAGACAGGAAACTCCAATCCCTTGCTGCCGTGCATGGTCATGATTTGCAGCAGCACTGCGCTGCGAACGCCGGTGCTCGCTTTTTCCGTCTTGCCGCGCTCCTCCAGACGTTCCAGATAACGCACAAAACCGGACAAACCGAATCGGCCGGTCTGCGTATACTGCGCGGCAAGCTGCTGCACAAGCCGCAGATTCGCCTGTCTTCCCACACCGCCGGACATGGCCGCGGCAATCGCCTCGTACCCTGTCTCATCCAGAAGCCGGCGCACAAGCTCCGGCACGGAAAGCGTGGAGGCGAGCATGCGCAGATCGAGAAGTCGTGACAGAAACGCCGCATATCGCTCGTCCGCCGCAGACGCGGCGTTGACCAGCGCATACAGGCTCGATTCCCGGTCCCCGACACGCAATGCGGTCATATCGTCCGGTGTGAAGCCGAACACGGGCGAGAGCAGAACGGCAAGCAGCGGCACGTCCTGTGTCGGATTGTCGAGCACCTGCAGCAGCGACACCAGAAAACGCACCTCCGGCGCGTCGAACAGGCTGCCCTGCGGCGGCGCCTGCACGGGGATGCCGTACTGCACAAATACATTGGCAATTTTGGAAATACGGCCGCTGTCCGCGCGCAGCAGCACACAGAAATCGCCGAATGTCGCCGGACGCTGCACACCGTTTTCTGTCACGGTCAGGCCGTCGTCAAGCTGCTGCAAAATCCACTGCGCGACGTAACGCGCCTCGGCCGCAAGGCGATCCTCCGTACCCCGTTTGCACTCCAGAACGTGCAGCTGCGCGTCCGGGATCGGGGACGGCGGATACTGCGCCGCGGGACGCAAGAATTCACGCTCGTCATAATTGATATCGAATATACGGTCCTCTTCGCTGTGCATGATCTGGTGAAAGACGAAATTGACCCACTGCGTCACGCCGCTGCGCGAGCGGAAATTGCAGTCGAGCAGTACAAGCGCCGGATAGTTTTCGTCCGCGTACAGCGGATACTTCTCCTTGAGCGAAATAAAGATATCGGGTCTCGCCTGTCTGAATTTGTATATGCTCTGCTTGGCGTCGCCGACCATAAACAGATTGCTCCCCTCGCGTGATAGCAAGGTGAATAGCTTGTACTGCGCGCCGTTGACGTCCTGAAACTCATCGACGAGAATCTCGCAGAACGTCTCGCTCAGTGCGCGCGCATATGCGGTCTTTGCGCCGTTTTCGTCCTGAAGGCAGCGCAGCGCGAACAGACTGACGTCCGAGAACTCGTAACCGTTTGCCGCGTGTTTGCGCTCGAGCAGCATCGCGCGGTAGCGGATCACGGCCTCCGAGAGCGTGCGGATGATCGGCGCGCAGTAGGCGGCGTCTTCGGCATACTCGGCGGCGGTGCTGCAGAACAGCGGAACGATTTGCTTGGTGATGCGCTCCTTGACCTTTTCATGCACATGGTGCGCGGCGTTCTTTTCATAGGAATGGTTGCCGGTCACGCTCGGCGCTCTGGGCGGCAGTGTTTTCAGCGCACCGAGCGCCGCCTCGCGCATCGCGTCCCAATCCGTACCGGAAAAGACATCCAGAAGCCGCTCCAGCGCCGCACGCTCTTCGGAAAGAAACGGCGTATATTTCTTATCGACGTCCGCGTCGCGCCGAATCAGCCGCAGAGCCTGATCGACGTTGTCTATACAAAGGTGAACAACTCTCCGCGCCGTCTGCGCCGCAAGCGTACCCCAGATCGTCTCACCCAGCGGGACAGCCGGATCATAGCCGCTGTACAGTCCCGCAAGCCACTGATCGGGATCGTCATAAGACGAAGCGACTTTGTTCAGTTCGAGAATGGTATCGATGAGCTTGCGGTCGTCGCGGCCGCGAAACAGCAGCTCGCAAAGCTCGGAGAACGTGCCGTCGTCCTCGCTGTAAAGCTGCTCGACAAGCTCGGAAGCCGTCTCCTCCTGCATCACATGCAGGCTGTGGTCGTCGAGCACCTGATAGTCCGGCTCAATGCCGAGATCCTGAAAGTTTTCGCGCACGATCTCGGCGCAGAAGCTGTCGATCGTGCTGATGTGCGCAAACGGAAGCAGCGCCTGCTGCCGCAGCAGGTGCTCATTGAGCGGATCTTCCTGAATACGCTTTTGCAGCGCAGAAGCGATCTTGTCGCGCATCTGTGTCGTCGCCGCTTTGGTGAAGGTCACGATCAGCAGCTCGTCTGCGGCGCACCCGTTCACCGGATCTTCCAGCCGCTGCAGCACACGCTCCACGAGTACGGCCGTTTTGCCGGAACCGGCCGCCGCACTCACCAGAAGCGTACCGCCGCGCGCTTCAATCGCCGTTTGCTGGTCACGCGTCCACTGCATCTGTCTGCACCTGCCCTTCTTCCCGCTCATCGAGGATTTCCAAACAATCCTGATGCGGGATCTTTTCGATTTCCCGCTCCGGCATATCGTCCTCGCGTGCGCAAACGCTGCGGTAATCGCAGAACGTACACGCGTTGTAATCCTTGTTGTTGCGCGCAGGCAGCGCGTCGATCCTGCCCGCGCGGAGATTTCTCGCCATCTCGCGCAGAAGCCGCTCCGTCTCTTTTTTCAGAACCGCCAGCCGATGCAGGGAAATCAGGGTGTTTGAGCGGCTCTTTTTGTCCACCGGGATGAAACAGCCGCTCTCACCGCTGTCCATGTGCAGCAGGACGACGCTGTCGTCGAGCAGCATTCCGTTCATGCGCAGGGCATGCGCTTTGGCCATCGCGGCGGCGTCATCGGACAGATCGCGCGACAGCTTCTCGAACTGCGCCTTTGCGGGCATATACAGAATCCCTGCCGGTACGATCGGCGACCCGTAGTAATCCTCGCCGTTCTGCCAGACGGCAAACAGGTAAATCAGCATCTGCATATTCAGTCCGCCGAGCACATCCGAAAGCGCGAAAGTCTTGCCGCCGGACTTGTAGTCGACGATGCGGATATACGTCTTTCCGTTCAGTTCGAGCTTGTCCACGCGGTCGATCGAACCCTTGATCTGCACGCTCCCGCCTTCCGGCAGCGGCGTAGTGTAGGGTGGGATTTCACCGTCGCGGTCGATCTTCAGCTCAAAGTCGACCGGCTCAAAGCTGCAAACCGCAAACTCTAAAACAAGACGCTCGACGATCTCGCCCATCGTCTTGCGCAGGCGGTTATACAGATACATAAACCGTTTCGTCTGCTCCGCGCCGCTGAGATTTTCCGCAAGATACGCATCCAGCAGCGCATCGATCTGCGCCTGCCGCTGCTCGCGCGTCATGGCAAGCAGCCCCTCGCGCCCGTGGCGGCGAAGCAGCATTTCCAGCACAAAATGGATCTCTGTGCCCTGAATGGCCGGATCGAACTGCGCCGTCTTGCGCGGCTTGGCCAGAAGGCCGAATTTGCAGTAGTAGGCAAACGGACATTTGTAATAGCTCTCCACACGGGAGGCGGAAAGAAACATGTTTTTACCGAACAGACGCTCCGCCAGTGCCGGATTCTCAATGCGCAGCGTCCCGCCGCGGCAGACGCGGTCAAGCGCCTGCAGACGTGCGCGCGCATGCTCGTCCGCGGCAAAATGCGCGTACAGCTCAGGATACAGGTCATCTGCCTTGCGCGCGTGCAGACAAAGCTGCTCGAACGCCGTCGATGCGCTCTCGATGCGCCGCATCGTTTCCATGCATCTCACGTCGACAACCGTGCATTGCGGAAAACATCCGCGCACCGTCCGCACAATCTCGGATGCACACTGCGCACTGCCGTCGTCCGCGACGGCGCACGTTGTGATCGTCAGGCGCTGCGCTGCGCTGCAAAGCGTTTTGTACACAAGGAAGCGTTCCTCGCTGACCTTGATCTCGCCGAAGTCGTACAGCTCCACCTGCATCTCCCGCAGCGTCTTGCGCTCCGCCGTCGTCAGCAGACCGCCGGACGAAGGGGTACGCGGAAACACGCCTTCCGTCGCGCCGAGCAGGAATACGGCGCGCGGGCTGTCTGTGACAGTGCGTTCCAGATCGCCGACCGTCACCTCGTCCAGTCCCTGCGGGATAGAACCGAGTGTTTTGGTACGCAGCACCACATCGAAAAGCTCCGTGAAACGTCCCACCGTCACGGTACGGTGTTCCAGCGTATGCGCGAACAAGTCAAGAATCTCCATGAGCAGATCCCACATACGCGCCTGCTCGAGCGCCAGCGCCGGCTCTCCGTGCGTCTCAAGCTGCTTTGCCAGCTCGAGCAGATGCGCGTCTGCATGGTGCGTGAGCAGAAAACGATAGATCGCCTCGGCAAACTGTCTGCCCGTCGTCTCGCGCACACGCGCACAAAACTGCTCGAGCGGTTCGATCAGCCGCACGCGAAGTGCGTTGAGCGTCTCCAGATGCTGCATGGATTCCTGCGTCTCGCTCTCGCCCAGGCCGTCGGGATGCGCGGTAAACGGTTCGCGCCAATGCCGCGCGCGCAGATTCCACAGCAGCGCATAGTTTTCCAGCAGCGCAATCTCTTCTGTCGTGAAATCCGTCAAACCCGTTTTAAGCATCTGCATGAGATTCTCGGTCGTAATCCCCTGCGACGCCGCGGCGCACAGGCCGCGCACGAGCGAAATCAGCGGCTGTGTGAGAATCGGCTGCCGTTTGTCCTCAAAGATCGGCACGCCGCATTTGACCAGCGCGGCGCGGATCGGTGATTCGTATATAGCCGCATCGCGGAACAGCACCGCAATATCGCGGCATCTGTAGTTCTCCTCGCGCATCAGGCGCTTGACCTCGGCAGCGACGAACGCACACTCCTCGTGCAGACCGGACGCCGTCGCAATCGTGATCTGTGGCGCAGCGTCGGGCCAGACCATCTGCGTATCGCCGGCAAAGATGTGCTCGACCGCCCGCAGCGGTTCGGCATGAAAACGGTGCGGCGTATCGGAAACGGTCACGGGTTCGCCAATCGGCACGCTGTGTTTGCGCGCCGCGTGCATCAGCCGCTGCGCCGTGCGGCGCACAAACGCGAATGCGCCCGTATCATAGGACTTGCCGGAAAAGACCGAGTCCGTACACAGCGAAACGTAAACGGTCTCACACTGCGTCAGCATACGCTCGATCACGGCATATTCCTGCACGGTGAAATGGTTGAAGGCGTCGATGCAGGCGATGCGTCCGCGCAGAACCGGATTCTCCGGCAGCCAGTCCGCAAGACGCGTGAGCGTATCGGTATCGTCGCAGTAACTTTGCGCAACCAGCGCGTCGTACGTTTCGAGGATCAGGCCGATCTCCCGCAGCTTATGCTTCAAAAAGCAGTCTTCCATCCCGCCGGCAATCGTCTGCACCGCTGCGGGCGTGAGCATGCAGCGCTTGAATTCCGAGGACAATTTGAGCAGTTCGTTTGCCACGGACAGGCTTTTGGCATACCGTCCGTAGACCTCCAACCGACCCGCCAGGGATTCGAGCGCAAGGCTCATGATGACCGCGCGTCCCGCGTCGTCGACAGGCGGAAGCTGACCGCCCGGCAGAAACGTCTCTGCCAGGCGTGAAAAGCTGAGCACCTCGACGCGCTGCGCATCGCGCGGGCCGAGCGCGCGCAGCATCCTTTTTTCGTAGTCGAAGGAGGCCTGTTCGGGCACTAAAAAAAGAAGCGGCTGTGCCTGCTGTGCGGCGAGCTGCGCCGCAAGACGCGTCAGGTACGCCGTCTTTCCCGTACCGGCTTTGCCGATAATAAATTGCAGCATAGTTCTCTCCAAAGCAGCGGGGGCTGCCGCAGTTTGATGAACGGCGATAGCCCCTATTTATCGTTTCGGTTTTACAGTAATTCTACATTGTCATATCCGCCCGCAAGATAGCGCGTGATACGCACACAATCCTTGAGCGTCGGTGCATCGTCCGCGTCCACATCGGCATTGCCCTTATTGATCGTCACCGCCCATCCGGCCAGGAACCGGCGCAGCATGACAGTGTCCAGCAGCGTAATCGCCCCGTCGGCGTTGACGTCGCCGGGCACGCGCTCCACCGTCGTCACACCGGCGCGCGCGTCGAAGGCCGCGTTTTTCAGATTCACGTCAAACGTGGATTCCGGATCGTAACTGACAGAAATCTCTGTACTGCCGATCGGCGCGTCCGTGCGCACGCGGAAGACATACGTGATCAGCACGCCGCTTTGCGCATTCGACTCATGGGCATTCGCGCTCACCCAGAGCGCCGTATACGGCATATCGCCCGTTGATCCGCCGGGGGTGAAGGACGCGTCATCGAAGATCTCGCCGTTTTCAACATCCTGCAGCTCCAGCACATCGGGATCGTACGTCAGATGCAGCATCATCGCAACAATACCGGGGTTTTCTGCAATCTGTACCGGGATGCGAACCGTCTGCCCGGGATGCGCCGTGCCCTCGCCGACCAGCATCAATCCCTTCCTGTGCACGTTGATCTCGACCGACACGCTCATGTCGCCGTAGTAAACCTCCACAGTATGCAGGCCGGTCTGTGTGAACGGTTCGGACGTAAAGGAGAAGCCTTCCGTCACGATCAGCGCGTCGCCGTATTCATCCGTATACTGCAGCGACAACCCCGTTGCCGAAAAGCCCTCGCCGATGAAGTAGTCCGTCTTCTCCGGCGGCGTGTATACGGAAAGCGTGCGTTCGCGCGGCAGACCGGTCACGTTGAACGTCACGGACAGATCGCCGTACCAGACGGTTACCGACTGCACGCCCAGCGTGCTGACCGTCTGCGTTTCATAGACAAAGCCCTGCGTCAGCGTGGTTTCCTGTCCGTATTCGTCCCGGTAACGCAGCACAAGACCGCTCAGGTCAAGCGGCTCGCCGTACAGATAATCCACCTTCGTCGGCAGATTTTCGACCGTCAGCGTGCGCTCCCACGCGAGGCCGGTCACCTCAAGTGACACGGACAAGCCGGCGTAGGATAGCGTTACGGTCTGCGCGCCGATGGTCTGTATGATCTGCGCGTCGCAGTCAAAGCCGTCCGTCAGAGTCGTTCCGACGCCGTATTCGTCTGTGTACAGCAGCGTCAGTCCGGCAAGGTCGATCGGCTCACCGTAAAGGAATTCGTTTGTGTCCGGGGGCGAGGCGATCGTCAGCGTGCGCTCCCACGGCTGCACGGACACATCAAACGTCACGGACAAACCGTCGTACGTCAGCGTCACGGACTGTGTGCCGAGCGTCTGCAGCGTCGTCACATCGCAGGCAAATCCGCCGCTCATCGACGTCACAACGCCGTATTCGTCGCTGTACGCAAGTGACAGTCCGGTCAGATCCAGCGTTTCGCCGTAGCGGTAAGAGAGCTTATCCGGCAGCGATTCGATCGTCAGCGTGCGTTCTCTGGGCATGCCGGTCACGCTGAACGTCACGTACAGATCGCCGTAGGAGACCGTGACCGGCTGTGAGCCGATCGTGCGAATCTGCTGCGTATCGCAGACAAACGAATCTGTCAGCGTGGTCTGCGTGCCGTACTCGTCGCTGTACAGAAGCGACAGCCCGGTCAGGTCAAGCGTTTCGCCGTAATAATAGGAGAGCTTGCTCGGCAAAGATGAGATTGTCAGTGAGCGATCCCACGGCTGCACCGTCACATTGAACGTTGCGCTCGCGCCGCCGTACTGCACCGTCACAGTCTGCGTACCGAGCGTCTGCGCTGTCTGCGCGTCGCAGGTATAGCCGCTCGTGACGGTCGACTCCGCACCGTATTCGTCGGTGTAGAGCAGCTTCAGGCCGGTAAAATCGAGCGACTCCCCGTAACGGTAAACCGTCCGGTTCGGCATGGTCTGCACCGAAAGCGTCGGTTCGGCCGGCACGATTTCCCGCGTCATCGCCTTGACCGGAACGTTGTTGTAATCCTTGCCGTCCGCATAGCTGTTTGTATCGAACCAGTAGTTGCTGTAGCCGAAGTAGCTCTCGCCCATGCCGCCGTCATAGGTCGTCTGGCCGTCGGCGGGATTGGCGACGGTTTCGCCCTCCACAGGGATCATCACGCTGCTGCCCTCGAACGTGACGACCACCGTAAACGGCTGCCACATTTGCAGATGTACCGGGTTTTTGAGCTCGACGGTGGTGTAGCCGTATTCGACGGACGAGAGCGTGGTGGTGGCGCTTGTCACCTTGTCCATACCGATGATCGGACTTTTTGTACTCGGGCCGGTATAGCTTGTACCGGCCGTGTAGACGTCGACTGTCGCCTTGACGGGCGTCGCGTTTGGCGTATAGAACGCAACGTGCGTGAGCATCTCCTCCGATTCGGCTGTAAAAACATTGGCCATCCTGGCGCTGTTGGACAGTGTGAAATAGGTGCGCGGATAGGAGCCGTCGTACTGGTAAATCTTATCATAAACATCTTTTTTGGCTGCTACATAGGACACAAACGAACCGATCGACGGATCTTCATAAGAGATCCAGTAGTATCCGCCGTTGCCCCATGCGCTGCTCCAGCTTCCCTTGACCAGCCATGCGCCGTTTGCACTCGGGCGGGGACTTACGTTGAAATTGGTGCGTGAGTAGTTGTCGTCCCAGCCGACCACGGCCACGGCGTGGTTTGTCACGCCGACCTTGGCTGTCTGATAGTAGGCGGTTTTGGACGCATTGTAGCCGGTGCGTGTGGTGCTGTAATCGTCATAATAGGAGAACATGGCCGCACCGTTCTGCATGATCTTCTGCTTGAGCGCGGTTGCGGAGTTGTCGCGGATGCTGACCACGCTCCACATGCGCGCATAGCAATCGTATCGGGAAGATTCCTGCTGCTCCATCTGCATCATTTCATCTTCATCGTATGTCGCAATCCATGGCGCATTTGACTCAAGCTCCAGACCGCTGCCGCGCATAAGCTGCGAGGCGACGCCGTTCCAGTTCCCGCCCGTTGTAAACGGCAGAGCACAATTCTTGCCGTCGCCGTATGTCGGGTCCGCCGCGTTTGTTGTACGCTGCCGCTGCGAAAACCAGACCAGATGCGCCTCGGAATAATCGGTATTCGATACGCTACCGAAGCCCTGACGGATGTAGCTCGACTCCAGAGATGCGATTGATGCAAACGCCCAGCAGCTTCCTGCGCCTGCCTGATTCCTGATGCCCGTAACTACACCGTAATCGCGCAGGTCGTAACTACTCGGCAGCGAATCCGCCGCACGCACGCGCGGCTCAACCGTCTCCTCGACACGGTTGCCCTGCTCGTCTACAAGATAGTCCGCATAGACCGCACCGTCCGCGTCCGTCTCGCCGCTGACCAAATGCAGAATCTGCGGCAGCGGTTCATACGAAGCGAAGGCCGATGCTGCGCAGTTGGTGATAAGCAGCAGCGTCAGTAATATGCTGAAAAAGGCACGGAAATGTCGGGATTTCATGAAGCATTCCTCCTTGTTTCACTTTACCTATTACATTATAGCATAAACAGTTTGCAATTGCAAACAATCTGTGACCCACTATATATAGAATTTTTGCAAGTAAAATTGTATAAAACATACAAATACCACTTGAAAGACGCCTGTGTTTCTGGTATGATGGCTATAAACCGCATGGTGAAAAGGAGAGTGATTGTTCTGATGCGTTTACCCTATAAATTGACGCCGCAGCCCGCGCGTTTCTGCACGCAGTACGCCGACGGCGATCCCGCCGTTCCGGCTGCGCTGTACACGGTGCATTCGACCGCGCCGGATCTAACCGGTTTCCCGCTTCCCCTGCCCTCGCGCAAGCAGGACTATACCTGCTTTGTGCAGATCGGCGACGTGACGTGGTACGGCGCGACAAGCGGTCTGACACGCTATGAACCTGCTGCCGCACGCAAAGACCAGATTATCCAGTTCTTTGCCGCTGAACGCGATTTGCAGGACAACTGCGTGCTCGCGCTCCTGCCGGACGGCGACAGTCTTTGGGTCCGGACGGAAACGGGTGTGACGCACATCGAGATGCGTCCGGTCGGCGCGGAAGAGAAAGCGATGATTCTGCTGCACGAATCGCAGACGATTGTCGACCGATGGGGCATGTACAGTCAAAAATATCTCGCTGTTCCGCGCGATCTGTCGAGCCGCTTCCCCTACGGCCACTCCGATAACGACGGCGGATTCACGGCCGCGTTTGCGGTGGGTGAAATGTTCCGCTACGCCGTGATGCACCGTGAAAAGGGCGCCAATCATCCGGATACCGTCGAGGCGCGCCGTGTTGCGACGCGCGCATGTGAAGCTTGTCTGCTGCTGATGCATATTCACGGACGCGGAGACGGGTTTGTGGCGCGCACCTATATGTGTGCCGAAGAGCCGGTTCCCGAAAACGGTGTGTACTTCCGCCTGCACGGCGACAAGGCCGTCTGTCTGGATACGCCGGCTACACGCGAGCGCGGTTCTTTCCTGAAGATGTACGGCGATGATCTCAGATCCGACACATCCGGCGGGCATGACATCTGCTGGTCCGGCATGGAGATTGACGCATCCGCACCGATTCCGGAGCGGCTCATGCGCTGCATCACGGACACCGGTCATACCCGCGAGGGTATCTTCTACAAGGCGGACACCAGTTCGGACGAGATCACGCTGCACTTTTTGCAGATGCGCATTGCGCACGAAATTCTCGGTCCGGACGATCCGGAGCTGGACGAGATCATCAAGGACAGCGCAAAAGCGCTTATGCGCCACATCATCAGCCACGGCTACGAGCTGTGCGACGCCACCGGTGAGCCGACCACATGGGCGAAATGGAGCGAGCGCTACTTTGCCACCGAGATGGGTTATGTGGACGCCTGTCTGAACGCTGCCGAAGTGCTGTCGTACCACAAGATCGTCATGTATATCACAGGTGAGCGCGGCGAGTGGCAGGAAAGCTACGACTATCTGCTCTCGCGAGGCTATGCGGATCTGGCAACCAAGCACTTTGACCGCATGCAGCAGATGGCGCTCAACGACGGCATTCATCCGGTCGAGGATATCATGTACGGCGACCACATGCTGGCGGTCGTTTCCTTCTGGATGCTCTGCACGCTCGAAAACGATCCCGCACTGCTTGAAAAATATAAGACCGGATTCCGTTCGTGGCGCAACTCCCTTGAGCGGGAGTACGACCCCGGCTACGACCTTCCGTACGCGATCGCCACGGGCGACGAAATCGACATGGATCGGATGGCCGAGTGGCTGTACCGCATGAACATCTCGCGTCTGGCTGCGGGCGTTTCCACGATGAAGCGACACGACACGCCTGTGCGTATGCATTTGGGCGGCAACAAGGAGATTTCCTGGCTGCTGCCGAATGATGAGCGTTTTATCTCCAAGTACGATCGGAACCCCTTTGATTACAAGGACGTCGACTCCGGCGGCACGATCTGCGTGGAGAGCTGCTATATCTACACCTATGCCTACTGGATGGGCAGATACTACGGATTCTTTGAATAAGGAGGAGATACGGGATGCAAAACCAATATCAGATTCATTTCGTCGGCAACGCGCACCTGGATCCCATCTGGCTCTGGCGCTGGCAGGAGGGCTGCGGCGAGGTGCTGCAAACCTTCCGCTCCGCTATCGACCGGCTCAAGGAATTTGACGATTTCATCTTCACCTGCTCCTCCGCCGCCTACTATGATTGGGTGGAGCAGATTGATCCGGAGCTGTTCTCCGAGATCCGCGATATGGTCAAAAAGGGACGCTGGGTTCCCGTCGGCGGCTGGTGGGTGCAGCCCGACTGCAACATGCCCTCGGGCGAGAGCTTCGCGCGTCACGCACTGTACAGCCAGCTGTATTACTTCAAAAAATTCGGCCGCATCTGCAAGACCGGCTACAACGTCGACTCCTTCGGTCACTGCGGCAATCTCCCGCAGCTGCTGACCAACAGCGGCATGCGTACCTATGTCATGATGCGCCCCGGCATGCACGAAAATCCGGACATCCCGGAAAAACTGTTCTGGTGGGACGGCGTGGACGGTTCCCGCGTGCTGACTTATCGTCTGAGCGACGGCTACGGCCACACAGGAACGCAGAACATCGCCTATGAGCTGGACAAGATCGGCGCCATGCTGCCCGAAAAGCAGCACGACCTGATGCTGTTCGGCGGCGTGGGCAACCACGGTGGCGGACCGACGCGCGGCGATCTCGCCTTTCTGGCGCATCGCATGGAGGAGAAGAAAGACGAAGCGCTCGTGTTCTCCTCCCCCGACGCCTACTTTGAAAGAATCTGCGGCGGATATCTGGACGTGCCGCACTGGCAGGGCGAGCTGCAGCACCACGCGAGCGGCTGCTACAGTGCGACCTCACTGGTCAAGCAGCTCAACCGACGCGCGGAAAACCGTCTGGCCGCCGCCGAAATGTGGGATACCGTTTCCGCTGCCGTATGCGGCACGGAGCCTTCCACCGAAGCGCTGGCCGAGGCATGGCGTGACGTGTGTTTCAACCAGTTCCACGACATCCTCTGCGGATGCTCGATTGTCGAGGCGTATGAGGACGTAAAAAACAGCGCCGGACACGCGATCACCATCGCCGACCGCATCGAGAACGCGGCGCAGCTTCGGCTGATCTCGCGCATCAATACATGGCTGGACGGTATCAATGAGCCGGTCACCCTTCTGCGCCACCACTGCCGCAAGGACAATTTCCCGCGCCCGGTCGTAGTCTTCAACCCGCACGGCTTTGCGGTTCGCTGCCCTGTGCGTACCAACTATCCGTCCTCCGCGGTAAAGGATTGCGCCGGCAAAGACGTGATATTCCAGAACGTGCGCTCCTCGCGCTCCAACGATTCGCACCTTGACACGCTCTTTATCGCCGACGTGCCTGCGCTCGGCTACGCGGTGTACTGGCTGAGCTGGATGCAGGACGCCGACGTGACCGCGGACTGCTTCCGTGCCGTCGAAAAAGAGTACGGTACCGACGTCCGCGCCGGAAAATATTTTCTGGAAAACGAACATATACGCGCCGAATTTGACGAGGCGACCGGCACGATATGCAGCCTGATCACCAAGGCCGACGGCTATGATCTCGCCGCAGGCGGACGTCTTGCCGTGCCGACTGTAATCGACGACCACACCACCGACACATGGGCGCACAACGTCTTTAAGTTTGAAACAGTCAAGGGCGAGATGACGCTTGAAAGTCTCGAACTGGTCGAGTACGGTCCCGCGCGCGCCGTGATCCGTACCAGGCACCGCTTCGGCGAGTCGCACCTGACGCAGGACTTCATCCTCTCGTCCGGCGCCAAGGCGCTGCGCGTCAAGTGCAGGGCAATCTGGCAGGAGCCGTTTACCATGCTCAAGAGTACGTTCGGGCTGACCGGTACGGACGCAATCAACACATACGAGATCCCCGGCGCGTTCATCAAACGCCCGACAAACGGTGAAGAAGAACCGATGATCGGCTGGGCGGATCTGACGCTCACCGGAACGGACGGCGCCAGACACGGCCTTGCTGTGTTGACCGACAGCAAATACAGCTGCGACTGCCCCGGCAATACGCTGCGGCCGACGCTGCTGCGCAACGTGATTTTTGCCGATCATTATTCCAACCGTCCCGCCGCAGACTTCCGCTACACGGACGAAGGCATGCAGTTATTTGAGTATGCCATCCTGCCGCATGCGGGGGAAGCGGAAACCACCGACGCGCCGCAAGAGGCGGCTGTGCTTTGCCGCAGGCCGAACGTTGTGCCCGCAGGCTATCACAAGGGTGCGCTGCCGCAGATGCAGAGTTTCCTGACCGTAACCGAGCCGAATATCAGCGTGACCGCATTCAAAAAGTGCGAGGACGGCAGCGGCGACTTCATCTTGCGCGCGTATGAAACCGCAGGCCGCAGTGTCGGCCGCGTGGGATTTGTGTGCGATCTGGCCGACGCCGGATTCTGGGCAGACTTCCATGCGCACGAAGTCAAGACATTCCGCATCGGGCGTGAAGGCTTCGTCACCGAAACCGATTTCCTTGAGGGCATCATACAGTAAAGGAGATAGCGTATGGCTGAACAAACCGGCGGTAAAAAAACATTCTGGCAGCTTGTCAAATTCACGATTGTGAGCCTGCTCGCCTGCATCGTGCAGGTCGTCTCTCTGGCGATTCTGTACAATATTCCGGCAATCAAGGCGCTGAGCACACAGGCGTTTCATTGGTTCGTCTTCGACTACCCCGTGGTCGAGGGCAAGCAGTGCGGTTTGGCGCTGTTCATCGCATTCAACGATTCCAACCTGCTTGCACAGATTGTGGCGTTTTTCGTCAACCGAAAAAAGACCTTCAACGCCGACAACAACGTCCCCGTCACCCTGACAGTTTATCTGCTGTTTACCATTGGCCTGCTCTGCTTCTCGGCCTGGTTCAATCCGGTCGTGTTCGCCTTTGCCGTGTCCAAGGGTGTGTCGAGCGGTCTGGCCACGACGATTGCGACCGCCGTGTGCAGCTGTATTCAGTTCTTCATCTACTTCCCCGTGGACAAGCTGCTGATGCGGCAGAAGAAAAAGGAGCAATAATACCATGTATTCACCGCAAACGCTCGACTTTCTGTCCATGAACCATTTCATGAACAGCCGCGAATGGTACGCCGAGCATAAGCCGGAATTCAAGACGCACGTTTTGCAGCCGCTGATTGAGACGGTAGAGTCGCTCACGCCGACGATCGAACGGATCGACCCGCAAATCGTGACCATTCCGAAGATTGACAAAACGATTTCGCGCGTCTACCGCGATATGCGCCGTGCGCGCGGTGCATTCTACCGCGACTATATGTGGCTGTCGTTCAAGCGCGACCGCCGTGCGTTTCCCGATTGTCCGGAGTTTTTCTTCATGCTCTCGCCGCGCGGTTTTATGTACGGATGCGGGCTGTACAGCGCATCGAGTGAGACCATGCAATGTCTGCGGCAGATGATTCAGGACGACCACCCGCTCTACAAAAAAGCGGAAAAAGCAGTCCGCGCACAAAATGTCTTCGTCATGGGCGGCGAACTGTACAAACGCAGCCGATACCCGGATGAACCGGCTCGGAAACGCGACTGGCTCGACCGCAAGGAAATGTTTCTCATTCATGAGAGCACGGATTTCCCGCGCCTGTTTTCCGATTCGCTCAACGCGGAAATGGCTGCCCATTTCGAGCAGATCAGTCCCGTCTATCACCTGCTGTTCGCCGCAGCGCAAACCGCAAGAGACGCCATGTAAACACCATACGTCCACGCTCCCCTTTACCTGTTCCGGTAAGGAGGAGCGTTTTTCTATGCGGCATGTAACCTTTCGGGCGCCTGCTGTGTTATAGTAGTGAAAGCAGCTTTCAAAACGGGGTGAACACATGGAGCAAACAGATTTCCGTACCGCGCTCGAGCGAAACAGTCAACGCTTGTTTCTGCTTTCGCTCTCGTTCGTCAAGAGCCATGCGGACGCCGAGGACATATTGCAGGATGTCTTTCTCAAGCTGTGGACATGCGCGCCGGCATTCGAGGACGAAACACACATGGATAAATGGCTGACGCGCGTTTGCGTGAATGCCTGCCGCAACCTGCTGCGCTCGCTGTTTCGCAAACGCTGTACAGTGTCCTCTGAAGAAGCTGATACGCTGTACACGTTCGACAGCGTACAGGATCGGGATCTGTTCTGCGCCGTGATGGCGCTGCCCGAGAGAGAACGCACGGTTGTGCATCTGTTTTACTACGAGGATCTGCCGATAAAGGAAATTGCAGAAATGCTACATGTCGGTGAATCCGCCGTCAAAACTGCGCTGCACCGTGCAAGGAACCATTTGAAAGACTACTTGAAGGAGGATGGAGACCATGCATGAACAATACAAACAAGCAATGTCCGGCGTCCGTCCGTCCGCACAATGCACAGAAAGGATTATCAACATGACAAACCAAAAACGCTACAGAGTCAGGAAAGGCTGGCTGGCCGCCGCTATCGTTGCCGCAGTGCTGCTGTGTGCGGCATTCACAGCCAACGCCGCCACAAACGGCGCGCTGTTTGACGGCACACTGTTTCAGAATCTGCATATTTTTCTCAACGGAAAGGAATACACGTATACGCTGAGCGCCCCTGAAAGATCGACAGATAAAGACGGCAATCCGGTCGACCATTATTCGATCGATCTGCCGGATGGAAAATCCATCGACGCATATGCCGCAGAAGAATATACCGCATTCTCCGTAGACGCAGACGACGTGCACTCCATACAGATCGTCGGAACAGACGACGAAACAGAATAAGCAGGAAAGATCCTGTTTACCCGCCATACAAAACAGTACAGCCGGACAATCGGAGTAATCCCGTTTGTCCGGCTGCGGCTGTTATGTGGTTTTATGCTTTCCAGAGTCCGTGCAGATTGCAGTAGGCGTACGCCGCCTCGACCGTGTCGCCCTCACAGATCGCAAAAACGACCTGCGGCGCGTCGCCGGCCTTGAGCGTTTTGCGCTGGTTGCCGTTCGCCGTCTGCAGCGCAATCCACTCGATGAAGTGCTCCGGCAGCATCGGGTGCTCAACCGAGCCGACCGTTACGGTCACCTGTGTGCCCTGCACGTCGATCACCGGCACGTGCTTCTCCACAGCCGCGTCGACCGATCCGGGCACAATTTCCTCCATCGCCTGTCCGCAGCACATCACCGGCACACCTGTCTTTTTAACGATCGCCACGATCTGGCCGCAGTGTGCGCATTTGTAAAATTTCATTTCCACATTATAACCTCCTTTTTGTACAATTATACCACATTCTTTGACACTTGTATAGACTGATTTATATTTTTTGTCAAAAAAAGTTGATTTGTACAGGAATACATGGTAAACTGAAAAAGCTATCAAAAGGAAACGGAGAAAAGTATGGAGTCGGTATTTCACTTTTTCAATCAGGTTGATACATACATGTATTATCCGGTACTGATCGTGATCCTCGCGCTCGGCGGACTGTTCTTTACGTTTCGCACGCGCTTTGTGCAGCTTCGTCTGCTGGGTGAATCGTGCCGTCTGATCGTGGAAAAACCTGCCGGCAGTCAGAAGGTGTCCTCTTTTCAGGCGCTGATGGTCTCCACCGCTTCACGTGTCGGCACGGGCAACATCGTCGGCGTGGCAACGGCAATCTGTCTGGGCGGTCCCGGCGCATGCTTCTGGATGTGGATCATGTGCATCATCGGCGCATCCTCCGCATTTATGGAGAGTACGCTCGCGCAGATTTATAAACGCCGCGGCGACGACGGCAACTCCTACGGCGGACCGGCGTATTACATCGAACAAGCGCTCCGGGCGCCGTGGCTGAGCGTGCTGTTCTGCGTTTTTCTGATTGCGACATATGCGTTCGGCTTCAACCTGCTGTGCTCGTACAACCTGCAATCCACTTTCGCGGCATACAGTTTCTATGATGCGAAGAAAACGCCGATCATCGTGGGCGCGATTTTGGCCGTGAGCGTGGGCTACTGCCTGCTCGGCGGCGGCAAACGCATCATCCGGCTGACCGAAAAAGTGGTTCCCTTTATGGGCATTTCCTACGTTGTGATCTCTTTAATTATCATTCTGGCGCACATCCGGCATATTCCGCAGATGTTCGCGCTGATCTTCCGCGACGCGTTTGACTTCCGCGCCATATTCGGCGGTCTGTCCGGCTCGTGCATGGTCTACGGCATCAAGCGCGGGCTGTACTCCAACGAAGCGGGCGTCGGCTCCGCACCGAACGCATCCGCCTCCGCCGATGTGACGCATCCCGTCAAGCAGGGGCTGGTGCAGACCGTGTCGGTGTATATCGATACGCTGCTGCTGTGTACGGCTACGGCGCTGATGTGCCTGAGCTCCGGCGTGGCGTACAACGAATCGGTTTCCGGCGCGCCGTATGTGCAGAACGCGATTTCCACCGTTTTCGGCAAAGCGGGACCGATCTTCATCACGGTCGCGATGGTCCTGTTCGCGTTCACCACGCTGTTGGGCAATCTTTACTATGTGGATAACGCGCTGGCGTACATGAACAAAAAGCGCACGCCCTCCAAGCGGTTCATGACAATCTTTTACATTGTTTGCGTGGCGATCATTTTTGTCGGCGCGATCATCCCGATGGACTTTGCTTGGACGATGGCGGACATCACAATGGGCTGCATGACGATCATCAACATCCCCTGCTGTGTGATCCTGTCCCCGACGGTGATCGCCGCACTGCGCGACTATGAATCGCAGAAAAAGAGCGGCGCAAATCCCGTCTTCCGCGCAAAGGATATCGGACTTGATTCCGAAAAACTCAGCTACTGGAAGTAAGAGAAACAAAGCGGTTTATGTTCATGTACCGCCGGGAATGCGCAGAGGCGGAACGCATATATGCGTTCCCTACACGACGTCGCCGTTGCGTTTTTCGTAGGGGACGATGCCCACATCGTGCCGACGTTCTGCAACATGCCGTCCCCGGCGGCGCAAACACATAAAACAAACTGTCATTGCGAAGGAGCGAAGCGACTGCGGCAATCCGTGTCTCGCCTGCCGGCTCGGTCGGCGCTTCTGCCTGCGGCAGAGGTGTCCACCGGACACCCGCGGTCCCTGTTCTTGTCTGAACGTTCTTCGGGGGAGACGGATTGCTTCGCTTTGCTCGCAATGACACCGGGTTATTTTTGTTCGTTCGTTTCAGGTTTTGCCTGCGGTTTTTTTGCGCTTTTGCAGAGACTTCGTCTCTGTCGGGCGGTCATGCCCGCCCCTACAATCTCGCCGGAAATGCGCAAAGGCGGAACGCATGGTTGCGTTCCATACACGACGTCGCCGTTACGTTTTCCGTAGGGAAAATGCCGTGAAGAAAGCGTATTGAACAGAGAAGAGGCTTCTCTCCGCATTCGGATGAAAAGCCTCTTTCTTTGTCTATTCTATTCGTTCGCCGCGCGTTTATCGGCGCTGTGCGCGTTCCCTGTGCTTAATACCAGATCCAGCCAAACAGCAGGATCACGATAAGCCACTGCCACCATGTGTACTTAACGGTGACGGTACATTGGGCAGGCATCTCGGTACCTGTTTCATCCGTCACGGTACAAGTGATGGTCGCCGTTCCTTGCTTCACGCCGAACACATTGCCGTTTTCGTCCACCGTTGCGACCTTCTCGTTGGAGCTGGAATAGCTTATTTTGCAGCTCGCGACGTCGTCGGCATGAATATCCGGATGCAGCTCTGCGCTCTTCTTGCATTGGAGCGTGACGTTTTCGCCGAACGCGACGGAATGGACGACTCTCGGCTGATCGGGATTCACCGCTTTCAGCGCAGCGTATGCATCTTCCGCCGCCGTCAGCGTGCCGTAATTGGTCACCAGCGCTTTTCCCGCTTCTGTCAGCGCCGTATATGCGACTCTCGCATCATTGATCTTCGTCTTGCTCGCGGACGTATACGCGACCGTGCCGATCGCGTCGATCTTTGCGATCACTGCGTCTGCGGCGGCTTTGTCGGCAACCGCCTGTTCGGCAGCGGCTTTGACTTCGGCGTATTCTGTTTCTGCAGCTTTCAGCGCCGCGTAATTGGTCACCTGCTTTTTCTGCTCCGCGGTCAGCGTGTCGTAAGCTGTTCGCGCCGCGTCGATCTTCGCCTTGCTCTCAGCGCTGTTTTCCACCGTGCCGATGGCGTCGATCTTCGCAGTCGCCGCGTCCGCAGCGGCTTTGTCGGCAGCCGCCTGATCTGCTTTGGCCTTCAGATTGGCGTATTTGGTTTCGGCCGCCGTCAGCTTGGCGTAATCATTATTTGTAATATGGCTCTTCTGCTCTGCGGTCAGCGCGTCGTACGCATTTCTTGCCGCGTCAATCTTTGCTTTACATTCGGCGGTGTATTCCACAGTGCCGATGGCGTTGATCTTCGCGACCGCGTCGTCTGTTGCTGCTTTCTCAGCAGCCGCCTGTTCTTCTGCCGCTTTCAGCGCGGCATATTTCGCTTCGGCTGTCGTGAGCTTCGTGTAGTTGGTCACGAGCGCTTTCTGATCGGCCGTCAGCGCGTTATACGCGCTTCTTGCCGCGTCGATCTTCGCTTTGCTCTCGGCGGTATAGGCAGGCGTACCGATGGCGTTGATCTTGTCCGCTGCAGAAGCTGCGGCGACCTTGTCGGCGGCAGTCTTTTCCGCAGCCGCTTTCAGCGCGGCATACTGTGCCTCGGCTGCCGTGAGCGCGGCGTAATTGTTCACCAGCTTTTTCTGATTGGCGGTCAGCGCGTCATAGGCGCCTCTTGCCTTGTCAATCTTCGTTTTGCACGCGTCGGTGTAAGCGACCGTACCGATGGCGTTGATCTTGTTCGTCACAGCATCGACGGCGGCCTTGTCGGCAGCCGTTGCGGCTGCGGCCGCTTTCAGCTTGGCATATTCTGCTTCGGCTGCCGCGAGAACATCATAATTGGTCACAAGCGCTTTCTGATCGGCTGTCAGTTGCGTGTACGCTTTTCTTCCCATTGCGATTTTCTTATAGCATTCGCCAGTGTAGGTAACCGTACCGATATTGTTGATGCCGTTTACCACCGTGTTTGCCTTGCGCTGATCTGCTTGCTCTTTCAGCCGGGCATAATTTCTTTGCGCTGCACCAAGCACGGTGTAATTGGTCACCTGCTGTTGCTGCTGCTTGGACAACGCGTTATAGTAGGCTGCCGCAGCGTCGATCTTCGCCTTGCACGCGGCGGTGTACTCCACCGTGCCGATGGCGTCGATCTTGTCGATTACAATAGAAACCTGTACATCGTTCACATCACAGTTGCTGCACAGATGGAATGTTTCGTTGAACCCGGCGTCGCACGCCGAGCAGGCGTCGCCGCAGTTTACGCAGATGTCAGCGCATTCTGCGCAGTTCCAGCAGTTGCGGCATTGCTCAAAATTACCGCATGTTTCGCAGGTCATGCTGCAGGATGGGCAAACGGTGTCGCCGTTGCAGTCGCCGCAGGTCATGCAGTGGTCGCACCAACCGCCTGCACAGTCGGAGCAGATCTCGCCGCAGCCGCTGCAAATATCCGTACAGTTCGCGCAAAGGTAACAATCGCGGCACTGGTCAATGTTGCCGCATGCAAGGCAGGTGTTGCCGCAGCCCTCGCAGACCGTGTCGCCGTTGCAGTCGCCGCAGGTATTGCAGTTCATGCAGAAGCTGCTCGCGCACTCGCTGCAGACGTCGCCGCATTCTTCGCAGATTGTCACACAGTCGGCGCAGTAATGACAAGATTTACACTGATTGATGGTTTCACATTCCAGACAGCTTTCGCCGCAGCCCGGGCAGGCAGTGCCGCCGTTGCAGTCGGCGCATGTGTCGCAGCCGAAGCACCAGCCGTCCGCCGCGCATTCCATGCAGACCTCGCCGCAATTGCTGCACAGCAGCACGCAGTCGGCGCAGGTGTGACAATCCTCGCACTGGGGATTGGCCTTGCACAGCGCGCAGGTGTTGCCGCAGTTCGGGCAGGCGGTATCGCCGTTGCAGTCGGAACAGGTGTTGCAGTTTGTGCAGAAGCTGTCCGCACAGTCGATGCACTTTTCACCGCATTCCACACAAATCGTTGTGCACTGCTCGCAGGTATAGCAGTCGTAGCATTGGCCGTATTTGTTGCACTCCATGCAGGTTTCGCCGCAGTTCGGGCACGCGGTACCGCCGTTGCAGTCGCCGCAGAGTCCGCAGCTCTGGCACCAGCCGTACGCGCAGTCGACGCAGATATCCATGCAGCCGTCACACAGGATCGTGCAGTTTTCGCACGCAAAACATTCCTGACACTGATTGTAATTATTGCATTCGCCGCAGGTCATGCTGCAGTAGGTACAGGTGGTGTCGCCGTTGCAGTCCGGACAAAGACCGCAGTTATCGCAGAATTCGGACTCATCCGCGCAGTTGGTGCACGTGTCTCCGCAGTTTTCACAGATGTAATCCACGCAATTCTCGCAATAAAGGCAATGGCCGCATTGATTATAATATGTACTGCATTCGCCGCAGGTCTCGCGGCAGCCGGGGCACGTTGTATTTCCGTTGCAGTCGCCGCAGCGGCCGCAGCTTATGCAAAATTCGGAATCGTCTGAGCAGTTAAAGCAGGCTTTGCCGCATTCGGTGCATATCATTTCGCCGCAGTCTTCGCAATAGAAGCACTCGCTGCAGAAGTCTTTGGATTCGCACTCGCCGCAGTTTTCATGGCAGCCGGGGCAGACTGTGTTGCCGTTGCATTCGCCGCAGCGTCCGCATGCCTGGCAGAATTCGTCATCGTCCGCGCAGTTGTAGCACGCCTTGCCGCACTCGGTGCAGACGCCGCCGCTGCAGTCCTCGCAGAAGAAGCACTCGCTGCAGAAATCCCTTGCCTCGCACTCGCCGCAGCTTTCGCAGCAGCCGGGACAGGCTGTGTTGCCGTTGCATTCGCCGCACCGGCTGCAGTTTATGCAGAACTCGGAATCATCCGCACATTGGAAGCACGCCTCGCCGCACTCGCCGCAGATGATCTCGCCGCAGTCGGGACAGGCGCCGCATTGGCCGCACTGCTCCCCTGCGCAATAGGTACACTCGCCGCAATACGGGCAGGTGTAGTCCGCCGCGCAGTCGATACACATGCCGCAGTCGTCGCACGCGATCCAGTCATCCCAATGGTATTTGCCGCATTCGGGGCAATCCATGCCGTCTTCGTAGTCCGCGAACGCAGGCAGACAATTGCCCGCGATCATCAGAAGCGCCAGCAGCGCCGCAATGATTTTTCCGGTATGTTTCATTGTGATCCCTCCCATATTACAATACCATATTATTCCCAAAAAATCAACTGATTGGAAAACCAAACGATAAAAAGTTCCGCACACTGCATTCCGTTGTTGCATATCGAAACGCCGTATGCTATACTGATTGACAGCAAATGGTTTGAGTAAAAACAGAAAAGCAGGGAGTGTTTTGCTGTGAACAGAGTTTTCTTTGCCGATCAGCTTTGTGTCAAGGTATTGCCCTCGCGTGCCGAAACGGGCCGGTGCGCGGCCGAAGAGATCGCGGCCTGTGTGCGCGCGCTGCAGGACAGGCAGGCGGAAATCAATATGATTTTTGCCGCTGCACCTTCTCAGAACGAAATGCTCGAGGCGCTGATCGTCCAGCCGGATATCCGTTGGGACAAAATCAACGCATTCCACATGGACGAGTACATCGGTCTCCCATCGGACGCGCCGCAGTCGTTCGGACGTTTTCTGCGGGAACGCCTGTTTGACAAAGTCCCCTTCCGCGCCGTGTATTACATACAGGATGCATCGGAAACGCCGGAGCAAACCGTATCGCGGTACACACATCTGCTGCAGGCGCATCCGGTTGATATCGTGTGCCTGGGCATCGGCGAAAACGGACATATTGCGTTCAACGATCCGCCGGTCGCCGACTTTCACGATCCGCTCACGCTGAAAAAAGTGCGGCTCGATCCGATCTGCCGCATGCAGCAGGTACACGACGGCTGCTTCTCGACGCTCGACGACGTGCCGCAGTACGCGCTGACGCTGACGATTCCGGCGCTCTGCCGCGCAGCGCACATGTTCTGCACCGTGCCGGCGGCGACAAAAGCGCAGGCTGTCTTCGATACGCTCACACAGCCTGTCAGCGAACGTGTGCCGGCCTCCGTGTTGCGCACGCATCCGCACGCTGTGCTGTACTGTGATCCGGACAGCGCAAGACTGCTGCCGGCGGAGGGATGACAATGCGTATTCGGATTCAGAGCGACCGCATCCTGACCCCGCAGGGCATTTGCGGCGGCTATATCTACTGCTCGGACGGCACGATCACCGCAGTCACGGCAGACGGATCGCTGCCGTATGATAAGACGTATGATCGGACGGGGTTATATGTTTCCCCCGGTTTTATCGACATGCACACGCACGGCGCAAACGGATTTGATTTTTCCGGTACGGCGCAGGACGTCGTCCGCGGCTGCAACTTTCTGTTGCGGCATGGCGCAACCTGTGTATGTCCCACCGTTTCCGCTGCACCTTTTTCTGAAATGGCGAAGGCCGTGCGATCCATCCGCACGGCGATGGCTGCGCCGGAGCTGCAAACGCACATCGCCGGCGCGCATCTGGAGGGACCATATCTCTCCCCCGCGCAGTGCGGCGCACAAAACGAAGCAGCGCTCACCGACCCTGTTGCTCATGACTATACGGCGCTTGTGTACGAGTGCGGCAGTGCGATCATCCGCTGGACGTACGCGCCCGAACGGGATCCGGACGGCACATTCTGCGCTTTTTTGCGGCAAAACGGTATTGTGCCGTCTGCCGGCCACACCGACGCGACATACGCGCAGATGCTGCCCGCACTGAGCAACGGCTGCACACTGGTCACGCATCTGTATTCCTGCACGTCGACCGTGACGCGCGACCACGGTTTCCGCCGTCCCGGCGTGATTGAGACCGCGTTCCTGCGCGACGATCTGTATGTTGAGATCATCGCGGACGGCAAGCATCTGCCGCCGGAGCTGATCCGGCTGGTTCTCAAAGTCAAAGGTACGGATCATGTGGCGCTCGTCACGGACAGCCTTGCGCCCGCCGGTACCGACATCACGCACGGCATGATGGCGCAAACGCCGTTTGTGATCGAAAACGGCGTCTGCATGCTGTCCGACCGCAGCGCGTTCGCCGGCAGTATTGCGCTGCCGGATACGCTCGTGCGCACGCTCACGCGGGAAGTCGGCGTGCCGCTCGCGGACACGGTGAAGATGCTCACCGCCGTTCCCGCTAATATTCTCGGATTGCGAAAAGGCGTCCTTGCCGAAGGGTACGACGCGGACGTCATTGCTTTTGACGATGCGATAACTATACATTCCGCATTCGTTTCCGGCAAGGAGGTGTTCTGATGCGGATCACTTTTGCCGGTTTTCGCCACCCGCACATCCTCTCGCTGTACCGGGACGCGCAGAAGGCGGAAAACGTGGAGATCGTCGGCTGCTTTGAGGAAGACGCCGATGTGCGCGCATCTCTTGCGCGTGACGAAGGGATCGTCTGCACCTATCCGTCATACGAATCATTGCTGGCGGATGCGCGCGCGGAAGCCGTCGCCGTGGGCGACTACTACGGCGTGCGCGGCAGCCAAATCACACAGGCTCTGCGGCACGGCAAGCATGTGCTGTGCGACAAGCCGATCTGCACACGGCCGGAAGAGCTGGATGAGATCGAACGGCTGTGCAGTCAGAATCATCTGCTTGTGCGCTGTATGCTGGATCTGCGGTATCTGCCGCAGGTCGAAACGGCACGCAAAATGCTGCGCGGCGGGGAGCTGGGCGCGATTCATGCAGTCTCCTTTTCCGGTCAGCATCCGCTGTGCGAAGACACACGCCCGTCCTGGTATTTTGAAGGAGACCGCCACGGCGGCACGATCAACGATCTGGCCATACACGGCGTGGATCTTGTGCAGTTCCTGACCGGTGGGAATCTGACACAAGTCAACTGCGTCAAAACGTGGAACGCCTTTGCCAAACGTGCACCGCACTTTCACGACTGCGCACAGTTCATGGCGCAGATGGGTTCGATCGCGTTGACCGGCGACGTTTCCTACTGCGCGCCGGCCTGCGGATACGACATGCCGACGTACTGGGAATTCCGCTTCTGGTGCGAGAAGGGCATGCTGCGCTTTCACTACACAGATCCGCGCCTGTTTCTCTACCGCGATCGGGAGGTAATTCTGGATTGCCCGGCGCGTGCGTTCAATATGGCGGCGGATTTCGCCGATGAGATTGCCGGAAGGGCAACGATGCTCGGCGCGGAAGACTGTCTTATTTCCACACGGCAAACGTTGACGCTGCAATGTGCCGCATCGTCCTGTTTTTCCCCGGACGGTTCGTCGCGCCGCTGAAGCAGCAATTTACACCAAAGCAAAAGCCGGAGATGCGGGCATTAACGCCTGTATCTCCGCTTTTTTCATAAACGACGGCGGCTGCGCATAGGATATGGCGAGGTGAACACTTTGAAAATCTATGCCAAAAAACTCGCTGTCAGTCTTGCATTGCCGATCTCTGTCGGCATCCTTGCCGCCATCCTGATCCGGGACGGCGTCTCCGCGTTCGGCGGCATGCCGCAGCCGCCGCTCTCGCCGCCCGCGGCGTTGTTTCCGGTTGTGTGGACGATCCTGTATCTGCTGATGGGCGTGGCGGCGTATCTCGTGTGGACACAGCCGAAACGGTCTCCCGCGGCAGCGGCGCTGTACCTCGCGCAGCTTGCGGTCAATTTCGTCTGGCCGCTGCTGTTCTTCAACGCCGGTGCTTACGGCGCGGCGCTGGTATGCATCGCCGTACTGTGGCTTCTGGTGCTTGCGGTAACGCTTGTGTTTTTCAACCTGAACCGCACGGCAGGACTGCTGATGTTGCCGTATCTCGTCTGGGTCACGTTTGCCGCTGTGCTCAACTACGGTGTATGGATGCTGAACCGATAGATCATCAAAAAGCGAAGACGTTTCCTCTGCTGTGCAAGGTTAAACGTCTTCGCTTATTTCCCTCTTCACGGATTTTTGTGGAACAAGAAAACGTCCCCTTGTTTGTCATTGCGAGCGCCTTTATGGCGCGCGGCAATCCGTTCTCCTTCTTGTTCATTTATGCACTACCGGGGTTACGGATCGCCGCGTCGCTTCGCTCCTCGCGATGACACCGCTCTTTAACGACATCTGACCATCCCACAAAAATCCGTGATGAACCGCTTATTTTACTGCGCTATCCACATTTCGTCCCACGGGACGCCGGAAATGGCGGCGCAGCGCTGTTTTTCTTCGTCCGTGAGCGCGACCGGATGCCCGTCGTGCTTGTCACGCAGCGCGCGCCGGATCAGCGCGTGGTCGTCCTTCGTCATCCGGTAGCGGCACGCGCAGATGACGGAACAGGTAATAAAGAGCATCGGCAGTACGGCATAGGTAAAGCGCACGCCGCACAGTGCCGTCGCACTGTGCGACGCCGCCGACGGATCAAAGCCGAACGCATGCAGTACAAAACCGGTCATCGCGGCGGAAAAGCCCGACACAATCTTTTTAATCAGCGTGGAAAACGTGGAAATCTTTCCTTCGCGGCGCTGCCCGCAGATCATCTCGTCCACGTCCGTCACGTCGGGGAATAGGTTGCTCGTCACGCCCGATGCGCCGGCAATGCCGAAGTTGTAGAAGATATAAACCAGAATCAGCACCCAGCGGCTGCCGCCCTCATGCACAAAGAAACTGACAAACAGCGCCAGCAGGACAAACGGCAGTTCGATCTTGGCCGGTGTCTGCTTGGAAAAGCGGATGGACAAAACGTAATTGATCGGGAAGCCTGCGACCTCGCCCGCCTGTGAGATCAGATTGGTGATCGTGTACAGCGCGACCATACCCGCCACGCTCTGCAGAAAGTAGTAGGACGAGTTGGACACAAAACCCAGACCGACCGTATTGAAAAAGGTGAGCGCGAAATACTGCCGGAACGCGCGGTTTTTGAGGATCGAGCGGTATTCGTCCGCGAACGCCCTGAAGCTGAACGGCTGCACGGGATCACGCAGCGAGCTTTCCTCCCGCGTGCCGAAAAACGTCGCCAGCAGCGGCAGCGAAAAGAACAGGCACAAGATCAGACCCATCAGCAGGAACTTCGGACGGAACGACGGGTCAAACTCCGGCGTGTTGCCGATCGCGCTGACCGCGCTCGACAGCACGGATTTGCCGGCGATGCGCCGATAGCTCAGCAGCATCGTCGCGATCAGGAACGACCCTTCCGTACCGACGGCGTCGAGGATCGTGCGCATGGCATTGAACTGCGTGCGCAGATCGTACGTCGGCGCAAGCACGGGCAGCATGGCGGTGTGCGGCACCATGACGACGGTGTACGCCGTGCTGAAGAGCATATACGCGCCGATGTAGTAGAACATCTTGACTGTCGGGCTGCTGTCGGACAGCGAAAACGACGTCCACATCATAAAGTACGTCACGGCCACCGGCACAAGTCCCAGCAGCAGATACCGCCTGTGCCTGCCGAATCGCGAGCGCGTGCGGTCGGTCAGGATGCCCATGATCGGATCGGTAAACGCGTCGCACAGCTTTGCGCACAGCACCACGACGCCCGCCTGTGCGGCGGACAAGCCCTCCACGCGCGTCAGAAACGGGATAAAAAACAGTCCGATGATGTAAAACGAGCCGTTGCCCAGAAAGATTGCCCAGTTGTAGTGGATCATCGTCGGCAGCGCGCTGCGGAACGTGCTGTCAAAGCCGAGAAATCGAAAGAGCCGATGACCGGCTCCGTTTTTCTTTGCTGTCATAAGCCGTCCCCTTTACGTCCAGCTTGCCGTCAGAAACGGATACTGCACGAACGCGTCGGCCAGACTGTCATAATGATGGTCGAAGTCCCGTTTGTTATAGCGGTTGAACACGGTAACGCCGCCGTCCTCCTCCATGCGGTACGCGACCGTGTGGATCGAGCTGCGCATCACCTTTCCCGTCCAGAACGAAACGACGCCGAACCGCCCTTTCGGCGCATGTTCGAGGAAAACCGCCTTGTCGGTCGTGTGCAGCACGGGAATCTGATGACGCTTGAAAAAGTGCGGCAGAACGTAAACGTTCGTGCCGAAAAAGCCGAGCAGGAGATGGCCGTAGCCGTAGATCTCCCGCGCGATTGCGCTGAGCTTCATCGGCTGCCCATACATTTGCAGAAAGTTATAGACCGCGATGATCTCGCATCCGCACCAGCCGAACGAGAACAGGCCGTAGCGGTACTGCCCCAGCGTGCCGAGCGCCTGCGCGTTGAGCAGTCCCTGCGGCAATGCGTCGTCCAGTTTTTTATTGTTTCGATAGTTCAGGTAGCCGAGCACGTCCGATCGCCCCTTCGTCTTTTTGTCTGATTATACCATACTTCCCTGTTTCTTTTCAAGTCACCAGATTACGGGAAAAACTTCTTGCTTTCGGACGGTGAATATGGTACGCTGTGCTTGAAAGAAAAGGATCGGAGGAACACGGTATGAAAAGATGCATCTCTGTATTCATGGTCGTTTTACTGACGATTCTCGCCGCGCAATCCGCCTTGTGCGCGTCCGCTGCGGCCTCCCCCGAAATTGTTTTGCCCGAAAATCCCGCACCGTGGCAGACCAACGCTTCGTCCGTGCTGCGGGAGTATCTGGCGAAAACCGGCGCAGAGAATACGGCGCGCATCCGTTTTCATCTGGACGATCCTGCCGTGCAGCCCCCTTCCGGCAAAGACGGCGCATACCGGATCGCAGAGCGGGAAGGCGACGTCTACATCAGCGGTTCCGGCAAGCGCGGTACGCTGTACGGTGTATTCGCCTTTCTGGAGGAAATCTGCGGCTGCCGCTGGTACGCGCACGATCTGGAAGTCATCCCGCACTGT
Organism: Clostridia bacterium; assembly: GCA_017450005.1. GTDB lineage: Bacteria > Bacillota > Clostridia > Oscillospirales > Acutalibacteraceae > UBA1425. The sequence continues at coordinate 32,315 of JAFSYM010000146.1, read as the reverse complement.
GACGCGATCACCGTTCCGGACGGATACGAAACACAGTACACGCCGTTTTTTGAATACTGCGAAACCGACTGGCGCACCAGTCAGAGCATCGCATTTGCCACGGCGAACCGCATGAACGGGTCGGCCTACCGCAGCGCTGTGCCCGACGCGTGGGGCGGTTCGGTCAATTACCTGTCCGGCTTTGCGCACACGCTGACCACGCAGTTCTGCGCCGCGCGGTCGTATTTCGACACGCATCCCGAATACTTCGCGCTGCACGAGGGTCAGCGAACGCCCAACCAGCTCTGTCTGACAAATCCGGATACGCTGCGCATCGTGACGGGCGAAGTGCTCTCACTGCTGGGCGAAAAATACAACCCGGACGAGGCGACCCAGATCGTCTCGCTCACGCAGCACGATAACCACGACTTCTGCACCTGCGACGCCTGCGCGGCGCTCGACAAGGCGAACGGCTCGCACGCCGGAACGATGATTACATTTGCCAACGCGGTCGCGGACGCCGTGCGTGACGCGGGCTACACGAACGTCGCAATCGACACATTCGCGTATGAATACACGCGCAAACCGCCGACGCAGGTCGTCCCGCGCGACAACGTGATCGTGCGTCTGTGCTCGATCGAATGCTGCTTCGGCCATACCCTGGACGACCCCGCCTGCCGGGACAACACCGCATTCATGCAGGATCTGCGGGATTGGTCGGCCATCTGCAAACGCATCTACATCTGGGACTACGGCACCAACTACGGCGAATCGTTCAACTTTTTCCCGAACATTGCCGTGCTGCAGCGCAACATGCAGATCTATTACGAGCACAACGTCCGCGGCGTCTACGGCGAGGGCAACTACTACCTCGACCGCTGCGACGGCGAATTCGGCGCGCTGCGCGGCTACCTGCAGTGCCGCCTGATGGCCGACCCGTATCTCGACTATGACGACACGATGAACGGTTTTCTTGCCGCATACTACGGCGGCGGCTGGCAGTCGATCCGCAGTTTTATCGACCTCTGCTGTGAAAAAGGTGTGACGAAGCTCTCACATGCGCACATCTTCCAGCGCGCCAGAGGCTCGCTTCCCGCGATGACAATCCGCGACGTGCAAACGTGCGATGCGCTGTGGGACGAGGCCGCCGCAAAGGCCGAAACGCAGGAACAGGTGCAGCGTGTGCTGCGCTCGCAGATCTGCTGGCGGTACTGGAAAGCGTCCAACGGCAGGCGGGAGTTCTCCTTCTTCCGCAATCCCCTGCGCCGCATGCAGGCGCGTGACGCGCTGTATCGGGATATCGTCGCGTTCGGCAATGACTGCATCGGCGAAATGACGCGCAAACGCGATCTGTCAGGCTGTCCGGCGCTGCATCTGCTGCGCATCCCCTTCTGCTGGTCGACGTTGTACGACAGCCCGTTCTGGGACGCGGTAAGCCCTCTGGTCGAGAAGCTGTATAACGCGTACTGCGCACGGCATCCGGCATAAAACTGCATAAAACAAACAACAGCGGGATGGTTCCGAGAACCGCCCCGCTGTAATTATATGTGGTTTTGTATTACTGTTTTGCGCCGTCGTCAAACATTTCGAGCACCTTGACCGATGCGGCGAAGCAGTTGGAAAGACCCTGCGGATTCATATTGTCGTATGTATCGCGGCGGGTATGATAGTAGTTCTCCAGATTGTGGTTCAGACCCGTGATGCCGACGGCTCTGCGGCCGGCCTGCGCAAATGCGGCGGCGTCCGTCGAACCGCCCAGAGGCGGCACAAAGCCCTTGCTGCACGGGATATCCAGTGCGGCAGCCGCTTCCATGAACAGGTCGCCCAGATCCGCATCCGATTTGACGATGGAGTTCAGATCGCGGTAGTTGACCATCAGGTACTTGGGATCATGGATCGTATCGTAGGCATAGAAGAACGTCGGCACGTCCTTGTACTCATCCTTGTGCGCCTCGGACCAAGCCTTCGCGCCGCGCAGACCCGCTTCCTCGGAACCGGTCAGCAGCACGCCGACCTCGGTGTGCTCAAGCTCGACGCCCGCGTCGCGCATAGCCTTGAGGATTGCGATACCCATATAGCAGGCGGTCAGATTGTCATTTGCGCCGTCGACAACGTGGAACTCGTTGCTCATCATGTACAGACCCAGCAGGAACGGCACGAAGATCAGACCGACCAGACCGCATTTGCCGATTGCGGATGAAGCGACCGCGCCGGCAATGCCGTGCGAGCAGACCTGGATGATGGACAGCACCAGGTAATACAGCGCGCCGATACAGCAGATGATTGCATGTGCCTCGAACGCCGCGCCGCCGAACTTGTAGTTGACCGGCCATTCCCATGCCGCGTCGGGATGTCCGTTGAAGAAAATGCGGCGTTCGACCTTGCCGGTACACTTTTTAACGGCTGTCACATTGTGGCTCGTGCGCTTGGGGAAGAGCCAGTCCACTGCCTGCTTGTAGAATCCGAACTCCAGGAACATGATCGCAAAGCCCAGCGTGATCAGAAAAATGGATACGGGCGGGAAGAAAAACAGAAGCACGATGCCCGCAAGCACAAACGAAATGGTCAGAAAACGCCAGCCGTAAAATGCGCCGGGATGATCCGTAAACGACTCAACCTTGACGTCCTCGCAGCCGCAGTCCTTGCGCAGCACGTCCGCCATGTATTCGCAGGCCTTCTTCTCTCCTTCGGAGCCGGGATCACGCTTGCCGAAGGTCTTGATGACGTGCGTGATCTCTTCGATCATATATTTGGCAGCCCAGTCTCTTTTGTCAATGATTTTTTTCAGATCCATGAATTGTTTCCTCTCAGTTATTCTGCGCTCAGACGCTGCACGGTCTGCATCACATAGTCGCCGAATTCGGCGCAGGTGCATCCCGTATCGCGGCCGGTAATGGTCAGTTTCTTTTCTTCATACATACAAATATCAAGCGCGCGCTCGAGCAGGTCAGCCTGCTTCTGGCGGCCGATATGCGACAGGAGCATCACCGTCGCGCGCAGCATCGAGCAGGGATCGGCGTACTGTCCGCGACCCTCGCGCACCATGCGCGGGGCGGACCCGTGAATCGCCTCGAACATTGCGTAGCGCTTGCCGATGTTGGCGCTGCCGGCCGTGCCGACGCCGCCCTGGAACTCGGCCGCTTCGTCGGTGATGATGTCGCCGTACAGGTTCGGCAGAACGATCACTTTGAAGTCGCGGCGGCGCTTCTGGTCGATAAGCTTGGCGGTCATGATGTCGATATACCACTCGTCGGTCGTGATCTCCGGATAGTCCGCGCCGACTTCCTTGCACAGGCGCAGGAACTTGCCGTCGGTCGTCTTGATGACGTTTGCCTTGGTCACGATGGACACTCTGCCCTTGCCGTTGCGGCGCGCGTAATCATAGGCGAGCTTCGCGATACGCTTTGTGCCCTCGGTCGTCGTCACGACGAAATCCATCGCCAGATCGTCCGTCACATGCACGCCTTTGGAACCGACGGCATAGGCGCCCTCGGTGTTCTCGCGGAAGAACGTCCAGTCGATACCCTCGTCCGGCACCTTGACCGGGCGCAGATTGCAGAACAGATCGAGTGCCTTGCGCATGGCGACGTTGGCGCTTTCGATGTTCGGCCACGGATCGCCCGCCTGCGGCGTGGTTGTCGGGCCTTTCAGAATGACGTGGCAGCTCTTGAGCTCTTCGAGCACGTCGTCGGGGATCGCCTTGTTCACCGCAACGCGGTTTTCGATCGTCAGGCCGTCGATCACCTTGAAGACGATCCTGCCGGACTTCACTTCGTCCGCGAGCATATACTCGAGCACGCGTGCGGATTCCTTGGTGATGATCGGGCCGATGCCGTCGCCGCCGCAAACGCCGATCACGATCTGATCGAGCGCGTCGTAATCGACGAAGTCGCCCTGTTCCTTGATGCGGTCGCTGCGAGCGTTCTGCTCGCGCACCAGTTCTTCAAACTTTGCTACGGCTGCCTGTAATTGTGCTTCGGTCATATTTATACCTCCATGTCTTATTGTACTATGCGATTGTCGTACCGGGAATCATCTATGGGTGTTCCTGCGAAAGATGTTAGATTATAGATTGTAGACGTTAGAATCGGACGGGCTTTGCCCGTACCCATTCTAATGGGGTTGCGGGGCTTTGCACCGCCCATTTCTAAAATCTACGATCTAATATCTATTATCTTTAATAACCAAACGAATGTATTTATGCGTTAGCCTTGGTATATCCCAGCAGTCCCCCTGCCAGCAGGATGTCGCGCTGGCGATCGGAGACGCTGCACGTCACGGGATAGCTCTCGCCCTTGGTTTCGTTGACGAGCGTAACCGCCTCGCCCGCGATCAGCTTTGCGCGCACGTCCGGCAGACACAGCATGTCGCCCTGATCGATCCGGTCGTAATCCGCCGGATTGTCGAATGTCACGGGCAGGATGCCAGCATTGACGAGGTTCGCCTGATGGATGCGGGCAAAGGACTTGGTGATGACCGCCTTGACGCCCAGATACAGCGGCACGAGCGCCGCATGTTCACGCGAGCTGCCCTGTCCGTAGTTCGCGCCGCCGACGATGATGGCCTTGCCTTCCTTCTTGCAGTTTTCGGCAAAGTCCGGATCGCACTGCCGGAAGCAGAACTGCGAAAGGAACGGGATGTTGGAGCGGTAAGGCAGAATCTTGGCGCCCGCGGGCATGATGTGGTCGGTCGTGATGTTGTCGCCGACCTTGAGCACCGCCTTGGCTTCGATGGTATCCAGCAGCGGCGCGGTAGCCGGGAAAGGCTTGATGTTGGGGCCGTATTGAATCTCGACGCTGTCCATCTCCTCCACAGGGGCGGGCAGTTCGATCATGTTGTCGTTGATGAGGAAGCTGTCGGGCATTTCCACGCAAATGTCCGTATCGCACGTCGTCGGGTCGGTCAGCACGCCGGTGATCGCGGAAACTGCCGCCGTTTCGGGGCTGACCAGATAGATGCCCGCGTCCGCGGTGCCGCTGCGTCCCTCGAAATTGCGGTTGAATGTGCGCAGGGAGATGCCGCCTGAATTCGGCGACTGTCCCATGCCGATGCACGGGCCGCACGCGGATTCGAGGATGCGCGCGCCGGCAGCGATCATGTCGGCCAGTGCGCCGTTTCTTGCGAGCATGTTGAGCACCTGCATCGAGCCGGGCGCTATCGACAAACTGACGTTCGGTGCGACGGTCTTGCCCTTGAGAATTTTGGCAACCTTGAGCATATCGAGCAGCGACGAATTGGTGCATGAACCGATGCAGACCTGATCGACGCGGATCTGTCCGATCTCGGAAACCTTCTTTACGTTGTCGGGCATATGCGGCATGGCGGCCAGCGGTTCGAGCGCGGAAAGATCAATCTCGACCACGCGGCTGTATTCGGCGTCGTCATCCGGCTGCAGCTCGATCCAGTCGTCCTCCCTGCCCTGCGCGCGCAGGAAATCGCGCGTCACGTCGTCGGACGGGAAGATGGACGTCGTCGCACCCAGCTCCGCGCCCATATTGGTGATCGTCGCACGCTCCGGCACGGACAGCGTTTTGACGCCCTCGCCGCCGTATTCGATGATCTTGCCCACGCCGCCCTTGACGGACAGGATGCGCAGCACTTCGAGGATCACGTCCTTGGCCGCAACGAAGGGACGCAGCTTGCCGGTGAGCTTGACGAGAACGATCTCCGGCATGGTGATGTAGTACGCGCCGCCGCCCATGGCCACGGCCACGTCCAGACCGCCCGCGCCCATGGCGAGCATACCGATGCCGCCGCCGGTCGGGGTATGGCTGTCGGAGCCGATCAGCGTCTTGCCGGGCTTGCCGAAGCGCTCCAGATGCACCTGGTGGCAGATGCCGTTGCCGGGGCGGGAAAAGCGCAGGCCGTGCTTCTTGGCGCAGGACGCAATAAAGCGATGATCGTCCGCGTTCTCAAAGCCGGTCTGCAGTGTGTTGTGATCAATGTATGCCACGGAAAGCTCCGTCTTGACACGCGGCACGCCCATCGCCTCAAATTCAAGATAGGCCATGGTGCCGGTCGCGTCCTGCGTCAGCGTCTGGTCGATGCGCAGCGCCACTTCGCTGCCGACCGTCATGTCGCCGCTGACCAGGTGGCTTTTGATGAGCTTCTGTCCGAGTGTGTAACCCATATCCATTCCTCCGATACGATAAAATTACCATATTATTTTACCGCGAACAGCAGATAATGTCAAGAAAGCAGCGACCTTTTTTTGATCGCTGCTGCATGTTTTTTCACTTTTCGGCTTGTTCGATACGCGCCAATATCTGCTTGTTGATCTTACCCTCAGCCGCAGTCGAGTCAAACCACAGTCCAAGCGAATCGACAACCGCGCCCATGCGCTCCAGCTCCCGGCGAATGCGCACAAAATCTTCGATCTGGTCGTCGTGGATCACGCCGTCGGACGTGATCTCAATCAGTCGGTCGCGGTACTTTTCCAGATGATTGAGCGTGTCGAGCATTTCCAGCACAATCGCTTCAATCGGCCGCTCACGCACCTCGCGCACAGACCCGCGCCCGATCGCGCACTCGTGGCTGCAATAGTAATTGCACAGCTCCGGGCTCTTGTACGCCTCGACCATGGCCAGCACCTCTTCCGGTGCGGCCGTGGTTTTTTCGCTCTCGATCTTTTCGATGCGGCTTTCCGTCACCCACTGCATCGCCTCGCTCGCCTGCGCGCGCGTCAGTCCCCGCGCTTCGCGCCGCTTCTGATAGATTGTCTTGTTTTCTTTCACGGATGCTCTGCCCATACCGCGCCTCCCGTCCGCCGGATTGATTGCTCATAGTATACCACATTGCACGCGCGGAATCAATCGGAAAAATACGCTGCCCTATTTTGCGCCGAGAGCGAGGATAACATCGGTTAATCCTGCGCTGTCTTTCTTTATCGCAAGGCCGTTTTCTGGTAAAGTATGTTCAAACAAAGCGCTTTGCGACAGCAGAAAAGGAGGAATGTATATGTTCTGGTTCGGTCGTTACGGCGGTTGGCCGCCGCCCCCGCCGAGACGTCACGGCGGCTGCGGATGCGGGACGTTTCTTCTGGTTCTCTGCATACTCGCATTTCTGGAAATGGTGCATTATCTGTTCTGGTAAGGAGGGTGTATCATGAAAACATACAAAGTTGTAACCGTTCGCAAGTCAGACGCCGAGCGCGTCATGAACGAAATGGCCGCCCAGGGCTGGGAAGTCGTCAGCGTCACCTACTGGACGTACTGGACGATCCGCCTGATTATCACGTTTGTCCGCACGGCATAGTCGTGCCGTGCCTTTGAAAGGAGAATTGTTATGCCCACTATTTTCATCATCATCGGCGTCGCCGCACTGGCCGCTTTTCTGATCGCCGTCTGCGCGTCCGGCTACGTCAAGGCCTCGCCCGATACGGCGTATATCATCTCCGGTTTCCGCAAGGAACCGCGCGAGCTAATCGGCACCGCCGGAATCAAGATTCCGTTTCTGGAGAAGAAAGACGAGCTGACGCTCAAGCTCATCCCCATCGACGTCAAAACCGCGACAACCGTACCCACGGCCGACTACATCAACGTGTCCATCGACGCGGTCGTCAACGTTAAGATCGGCACCAGCAAAGAGTTCCTGAAGGCTGCGGAGCAGAACTTTCTGAACAAATCCGGAGAGCAGATCGCAGCCATCGCGCGGGAAGTGCTTGAAGGCAACACGCGCGAGATTGTCGGACAAATGAATCTTGAGGACATGGTCGGCGACCGGCAGAAATTCGCCGACAAGGTCAAGGATAACGCCGCGCCGGATCTGGCGCGCATGGGTCTGGAAATCGTGTCATTCAACGTGCAGAACTTTGTGGACGGCAACGGCGTGATCGAAAACCTCGGCGTAGACAACGTGGTGCGCATCCAGAAGCGTGCAGCCATCTCCCGCGCCGAATCCGAACGCGATATTGCCATCGCCCGCGCAAACGCAAAAAAAGAAGCCAATGACGCGCAGGTACAGGCAGAGACGGAAATTGCGCAGCGTCAGAATGCGCTGGCCATACGGCAGGCAGAGCTGAAAGCACAGGCAGACGTCAAACGCGCCGAAGCCGACGCCGCCTACACCATCCAGGAACAGGAGCAGCGCAGAGCGATTGAGATCGCCACGGCAGACGCGGATATTGCCCGCAAGGAAAAGGATATCGAAATCGGCGCACGCGATGTGGAGATTCGCGAAAGAGCGCTTGCCGCCGAGGTCAGAAAAAAGGCGGAAGCCGACAAGTTTGCCGCACAGCAGGCAGCCGACGCCGTCCTGTACAAGGTGCAGCGCGAATCGGACGCCGAGCTGTTCGAGCGTCAGAAGCAGGCCGAGGCGAAAAAGTTCGAGGCCGAAAAAGAGGCCGAGGCGCAGAAAGCGCGCGCGGAGGCCGAGAAATATGCGGCGCTGCAGAACGCCGAGGCCGTCAAGGCGGCCGGTATCGCGGAAGCGGCGGCAATCAAAGCCAAGGGCGAAGCGGAAGCCGAGGCCATCCGTCTCAAGGCGCTGGCCGAGGCGGAAGGCATTGAGAAGAAAGCCGAAGCGATGCAGAAATACGGCGAGGCCGCCATGCTCGAAATGTACTTCACCGCACTGCCCGAGGTCGCCAGATATGTGGCCGAGCCGCTGAGCCAGACCGACAAGATCGTCATGTACGGCGACGGCAACAGCGCACGGCTGGTCGGCGACATCATGACCGCCATTGACAAGGTCAACGAAGGCTTGTCCGGCTCCACGGGTCTGGGCGTGACCGATATGCTGCGTGCATTCCGCGCAAGGCACACGCAGCAGACGGAAGAATAATCCGCAGCCACCATACAAATCCGCTGAAATTCATAGACAACACCTTTTCTCACTCTCTTTTCGGAGCCGTAAAACGCTCCGGCAAAGCATCCGGGGTTTGCAGCCATGCGCCTCGGATGTTTTGCTTTTTTCAGGCGTTGTCTTGCACGACAGGCAAAGAGTTGGTATAATATATAAAACGTCCATGCAAGGAGGTCTTTCAATGGCACGGATACTGATCGCCGAGGACGACGCCGATCTGCGCACGCTGTTCGCGCATGTGCTTGAAAAGCAGGGATATACCGTCCGGCAGGCCGGCGACGGGATGCAGGCGCTGAATGTGCTGGCGCAGGAGCGGTTTGATCTGCTCATTTCCGACGTGATGATGCCCCTGCTCAACGGCAATGCGCTTGTGCAGCGGCTGCGCGACGCGGGCAATACGATGCCGATTCTGCTCATCACCGCCAAGGGAGATCTGGACGATATGCGTCTGGGCTTTTCGAGCGGTGCGGACGACTATATGGTCAAGCCCGTCAACGTCGGCGAAATGACGCTGCGTGTGAGCGCTCTGCTGCGGCGCGCCAAGATCCAGCATGACCGGCGGCTGCGTCTGGGCGGGACGGAGCTGGAGTTCGACTCTTTCTCCCTGCTGTGCAGCGGCAAACGTGAAGTACTGCCGCAGAAGGAGTTTCTGCTGCTGTACAAGCTCTCGTCTGACCCGGGCAAGATTTTCACCAAGCAGCAGTTGATGGACGCCGTGTGGGGCTATGACAGCTTCACGGACGCGCACACGGTCGAGGTGCATATCGGGAGACTGCGCGAGAAACTCGCAGACAATCCAGACATCCGGATCGTGACCATGCGCGGCGTCGGGTACAAGGTGGAGCTGAAATGATGAAACACACGATCAAGCCAAAGAAAAAACCGCATGTGTCGCTGCGTATGACCTGCATCATCGTGGCGACGCTGACCATTTCCGTTTCCGCCGCGCTGTCCTCGGTGCTGTCGATGGTGCTCGACCGCGTATTCGAGCGGGAGATCCGGTTTCCGAACTACGTGCTGTGGCTGCTGCTGGGACTGATCCTCGGCGCGGTGGCGGCGTTTCTGCTCGACGCGTTTTTCATCCGGCCCATCCGGCAGCTCGACGCCGCGATGCGCCGTGTGGCAGAGGGCGATTTCACCACGAAACTGCCGGACAGCGTGCGTGTGCGCGAAATACGCGACCTGTACACAAACGTCAACATCATGACACGCGAACTGTCCGATACGGAAATATTGCAGACAGACTTTGTCGCCAACGTCTCGCATGAATTCAAAACGCCGATCACCGCCATCGAGGGTTATGTGACGCTCCTGCAGGAGGACTCTACGCCGCAGCAGAGTATGTACATTGAAAAGCTGCTGGCCAACACGCACCGGCTTTCGGAGCTGGTGGGCAATATCCTGCTGCTGTCCAAGCTCGAAACACAATCCGTTCGTCTGCCACACGCACCGTACCGGCTCGACGAGCAGATTCGCATGGCGCTGCTGCTGCTTGAGCCGAAGTGGAGCCGCAAGCAGATCGTACCCGACGTGGAGCTCGAACCGATCAGCATCGTGGAAAATGAGGCGATGATGCAGCACGTCTGGGTCAATCTCCTCGACAACGCGATCAAATTCAGTCCGGAGGGCAGCACAATCACCCTGCGTCTGTTCCGGCAGGATGCGCGCATCTTCTGCACCGTGCAGGACGAGGGTCCCGGTATTCCGGAAAAAGACGCGGGTCATATTTTCCACAAGTTCTATCAGGGCGACGCCTCGCGCAAATCCGACGGCAACGGACTTGGTCTCGCGCTCGTGCAGCGCATTGTGGAGATCGCGGGCGGCGACGTCGAGGCGGAAAATCTGCCCGAAGGCGGGTGCCGCTTCACCGTGACGCTCTGAGCCGCCGGTTGAATATTCTATTTCGGCACGCAAATATTTGCGCACGGACGGGCTTTGCGCTTTAACCCATGTGATACGCTCTGCGCGGCAAACGCATCTGTCCGAATCCGCACGTGCGCGCAAGACGGCGCGCATCCTCGCGCGAAACGCTGCCGAATCCCCACAGCAGCAGCACATACAGCCCTGCGCTCAGAAGAACCGCGCAGACGAGTGTGCCGGTATTCCACGCGCTGCGCAGGATGCCGATCCGCATCAGCAGCACAATAAACGCCGGCGCGCACACCCCGCAGCACAGCGGCATGAACAGATCCGCGGCGAGGTTCACCTCCACTGTACTGACGCGGCACAGACGGCGCACGCTGAAATAAAAATTGAACAGTTCGCTGAAAAACAGGATAAACACATACCCCCGCAGGCCGAATCGCGGCAGCAACGCCCAGACCAGCGCCACGCACAGGCCGGAATCCCAGATGTTGTAGCGCATGCACGCGCGCTGTTCGTCCAGTCCCTTGAGCATCCCGTCGACCGTCATGTCGCAGTACATGACCGGGACGAGCACAGACAGGACGCGCATGTAGAACGCGCAGTCCCCCGTGCCGTAAATCACGCGTGAAAAGCCGTCCGCAAACGCATAGAAGATACCCGCCGTACCGATGGAAAACAGCAGCGTCATGCGAAACACACGCCGGATGATGGACGCGATCTGCGCACTCTGTCCCTGCGCGCGCCGTCCGGCGAGTTCCGGGATCAGCAGTCCCGCAAGACTCGTCAGAATCGCCGACGGGTACAAGAGCGCCGGAAACACCATGCCGTGGATATTGCCGTAAGCTGCGAGCGCACCCGCGGAAGACGCGCCGCACCGCCGCAGTCCGCGCGGGATGAGCAGATGCTCCGCCGTCAGCAGCGCCGAGCGTGCGCCTGTGCCGGACACATCCGGCAGCGCGATATGCAGCAGGGCGGAAAGCTGAAATTTTTGTGATTTTTTTCTGTACATTTTCTTTTCCATGTTGTATAATACAACCAAACACAGCCATGAGAAGACTTCCGACGCCAGTATGCCCGCCGTGATTGCCGCGCACCCGTAGCGCAGCCCGCGAGGGAGCATGCGCTGCATACATGCGCAGACGACGGCGATGCGCACAATCTGTTCGAGGATGCGCACGGCGGAATAACGGCCGACTTTCCGCACAGCGGTGAAGTATCCGTTCAGCGACGCCGACATGGCCACGAACGGCAGCGACAGCGAGAGAATACGAAGCGGCATCGCCGAGGACGGATCGTGCAGCCAGTATGTGCCCGCAACGTCCGCGAGCACAAACAGAAGCGCACCGGCGGCACAGCCCGTACACAGCGCATACCGCAAGCACCCGCGCATAATGCGCCGCGTATCTTCGCCCTTGGCCTCCCCTTCCACCGCAAGGCGCGTTGCGCCCAGACGGACGCCGCCGCTGCCGAGCGTCACGGCAAAGTTGTAAACGGTCAGGATCAGCTGAAACAGACCGATCCCTTCCGCGCCGAGTCTGGCCGTGAGCCAGACGTTGAACGACACGCCGACTGTCTGCATCAGAAACGACGCGGCGGTCAGAATCAGCGTGCCGCCGAAGAGTTTACGGGCATTGTTCATGGCAGTCCCCTTTTACTTTTCTTATTTATTTAATCTTTATGAGACAGTCTTTCGATTCATGAAAGGAACGTGAAAATATGCGCAGTCAATCACCCGTGCATTTGCAGTTTAACGAGCGCGGCAAATTTCGCATTCTTGCCATCGGCGACAGTCACGAAAAGCTGCCGTTTGACGAGAAGACGGAGGACATGCTGCGTCTTCTGAATGCTGCGGCAGAATATCTGCATGCCGATATGGTCGTCTTTATGGGCGATCTGGTGGAGCGTGAAAACGAGGCGGAGAACCGCCGCTGCACGGAGGATGAACTCTTCGAGCAGATTGTCCGGCTGACCAAGCCCTTCACCTCGCGCAACATTCCGGTCGGCATCGTCTTCGGCAACCACGACGGCGATCCGCCCGCCGAGGAAAAGAAGCTCGTCTTCTCGCTGTTCAACCGCATTCCGAAATTCCTCAACACCGACGAATCCGGCGTGACGGGCGTGGGCAACTGCTTTGTGCCGATCTTCGACCACACCGGGCAGAAGATGGCATTCAACCTTTGGCTGCTGGACTCCGGTTCCGGCGCACAGGACGGCAGCGACGGCTACGCATGGGTCGACGACGACCAGATTGAGTGGTACGAACGCACCTGCGACAGCCTGACCGTGCAGAACGGCGGCGTGGTACCGTCGATCTTTTTCCAGCACATTCCCGTTTGCGAGGAATACGAGCTGCTGCGGGAAACGACGATTCTGAATCCCTATCGCGTGCGCGGCATGAGCATGTACAAGGGCAAGTATTTCACCCGCGGCGATAAGCTCCAGGGTTATTTGGGCGAGGGGCCTGCCGTACCGGCCAAAAACAACGGGCAGTTCGCGTCCTGGAAGAAAAAGGGCGATGTGATCGCCGCCGTTTTCGGCCATGACCACATGAACGATTTCCAGGGCGAAGTCGACGGCATTCTGCTGTGCCAGACGCAGTGCAGCGGCTTTCATATGTGGGGCGACGGTCTGCGCCAGGGTGTGCGTGTGATCGACCTGGATGAATCGCATCCGCGTCTGATCGACACGTACATGGTGCGCTACCGCGATTTCTTCGGCACGAAGTGCAAATCCGTCAAGCCCTACGATTTTCTGACCGACCGCTGGCACACCAACTTCAAGGTCACGCTCGCCGCGCTCGGCATCGCAGGCGCGGCAGCCGCCATCGGCACGGCCACATTTAAGCTGAAAAAGAGATTCAAAAAGTAAGGAGATACAACGATGATCGACATCAAGTTTTTGCGTGAAAATCCGGAAATTGTCCGGCAGAACATCCGCAACAAGTTCCAGGACAGCAAGCTCCCGCTCGTGGACGAAGTGATCGAGCTGGATCGTCTCAGCCGCGCCGCCAAGGGTGAGGCGGACGACTTGCGCGCGAGCCGCAACAAGCTCTCCAAGCAGATCGGCATGCTCATGGCGCAGGGCAAGAAAGACGAAGCGGAGCAGGTCAAGCAGCAGGTTGCAGCCAATGCGCAGCGTCTTGCCGAACTGGAAGCGCTGGAGGCGGAGTATCAGGAAAAGATCCTGCGCATCATGATGGTGATTCCCAACATCATCGATCCCAGCGTCCCGATCGGCCGCGACGACAGCGAAAATGTCGAAGTGCAGCGCTACGGCGATCCGGTTGTGCCGGACTTCGAGATCCCCTACCACACCGACATCATGGAGCGTTTCGACGGCATCGACCTCGACGCGGCGCGTGACGTGGCCGGCAACGGATTCTACTACCTGATGGGCGACATCGCCCGTCTGCATTCGGCGGTAATCTCCTACGCGCGCGACTTCATGATCGACCGCGGGTTTACCTACTGCGTACCCCCGTTCATGATTCGCAGCAACGTCGTGACGGGTGTGATGAGTTTCGCGGAGATGGACGCCATGATGTACAAGATCGAGGGCGAGGATCTGTACCTGATCGGTACAAGCGAGCACTCGATGATCGGCAAATTCATCGACAAGATTCTGCCGGTCGAAACGCTGCCGCGCACACTCACGAGCTACTCTCCCTGCTTCCGCAAGGAAAAGGGCGCGCACGGCATCGAGGAGCGCGGCGTGTACCGCATCCACCAGTTTGAAAAGCAGGAAATGATCGTCGTATGCAAACCGGAAGAAAGCAAGATGTGGTTCGACAAGCTCTGGCAGAACACGGTCGATCTGTTCCGCTCGCTCGATATTCCGGTGCGCACGCTCGAGTGCTGCTCCGGCGATCTGGCCGATCTCAAGGTCAAGTCCGTGGACGTTGAAGCGTGGTCGCCGCGCCAAAAGAAATATTTTGAGGTCGGCTCGTGTTCCAACCTCGGCGATGCACAGGCAAGACGCCTCAAAATCCGCGTGAGCGACAACAAGCAGAAATACTTTGCCCACACGCTCAACAACACGGTCGTCGCCCCGCCCCGCATGCTGATCGCCTTCCTGGAAAACAACCTCGAAGCGGACGGCTCTGTGCGCATCCCCGAAGTGCTGCGTCCGTACATGGGCGGTAAAGAGAAACTGGTGCCGAAGAAGTAAAGGGGAATTTGTCGCAGACAAATTCCGACATGAATTGCGCCGACGGCGCGTGAATTGCCTTGCGGCATGAAATGACCTTCGGTCGTGAATTGCGCTGTGCGCATTGCGGACGGGCTTCGCCCGTACCCATTTTAATGGGGTGCGGGGTTCACCCCGCCCTCAATGCATTGCATCGCAATGCAATTCATGTTGCGCAGCAACAATTCATGGCGTCAGCCAATTCATGACGCGCAGCGTCAATTCATTCGGGCGCAGCCCGTCAAATTCCGATTTACAGGAGGAGAAAGATATGCGTAAAACGATTTTTGATTCTCTGGCAGCCGGCGTGATGATCGCCATCGGCGGCGCGGTATTTATGGCGTGCGTCGGCGACGCGACGGCGCCCGGCGTGGTCAAGATCCTCGGCGCGGTGCTGTTCTCTGTCGCGCTGCTGACGATCTGCAAAATGGGTCTGTACCTGTTCACCGGCAAGATCGGCTTCGTCGCTGAGCAGTTCAAGCCGATCGACGCGCTGCATCTGCTGGTGGGTTTGCTGGGCAACTACGCCGCGGCGACCGCGTGCGGCCGCATTCTCGCCTACGCTCTGCCCGCCAACGCCGAAAAAGCAGCGGCACTGTGCGAGACGAAGCTCGGACAAAACCCGCTGCAAACCTTCATTCTCGGCATTTTCTGCGGCATTCTGATGTATGTTGCGGTCAAGACGTTCAAGGAAAAGTCGCTCATCGGCATCCTGTTCGGCATTCCGGTCTTTATCGTTGCCGGCTTTGAGCATTCAATCGCCGACATGTTCTACTTCTCCTTCGGCGGCAATTTCACAGGACGCGCGTTCCTGTTCCTGCTGCTCGTCGTGTGCGGCAACGCCGTCGGCGGCGTGGTGCTCCCGTGCCTTCGCCGTCTTGCGGGTGAAAAGTTCGCTGCGAAATAAACGGTACAAAACATAAAGCAGCCGCGGTCGGGTTTTCCGATCGCGGCTTTGTGTATTCTGTTCAGTTGGCTCACAGCGTATTGATTCGCTGAATATACGCCACATAGTAGGTGCGGATATCCGTTGTGCGCAGGAATCCGCCGCTGAAGAACATGTGGTCGGCCTGCATCGTCGGGAACACGTTCCAGATGCCCGGCTCAATATGGTCAAAATCTATGTCCTTTTGCGGAGCACCGAGTGGTGCGCGTTCGGAAATAGTATTGACCAATCCGTCGTTCTCACGCCATTTCCCGTCCAGCTCCACCCCGCCTGCCGTCGTACCGTGGAACATGCCGATTGCCCGGCAGAGCGGTTTCATCAGCGCCACCATTTCCGGCTTCGGAATCTGTCGTCCGTTTCCGTCCGGTTGCGAGCACGAACACGGCACGGAGAAATAATACACCGAGCTAACCGTTTCGCATGAACTGGTGATCTCGATCGCGCGATCCACTTCCATATCGTAAACGGGCGTGTCCGTGTAGGGTCGGTTTTTTGTGGTCAGCTTCGAGGACAGATCCAGCAGAATCTTGCCGGGATGCGTGTTAAAGACCTCTGGCGTCATGGTGTAAGGATTGCCGTATTCGTACAGCGTGGTTCCGCAGAACGGCACAGAGAGCGTTGAAATTGAGTAAACCCAGTCGGACTTGCCGCCCTCGAACAGCGGTGAAAGCTCCGAGGGCTGCGATGTCTCGCATTCGGCCGGATCGCCGTTCGCCATCAGCTCCAGAAATTCCAGTATCGTCGTCCCGCCGAAGGAGTGGCCGATCAGATTGACCTTGTGCGCGGCGTCGAACTTGTCGATCAGCGCCTTGCCTGTGTAATCCCGACCGTAGCGCGGATGATGACACTGAGCGCTGTGCGCTTCGCCGTAATCCGTTCGGGTGCCCGTCAACTGCGCGTACAGCTCGCACGCGCGATCCCACGCACTGCCCTCCAGGCTCATAGTCGCCGCATGACAGTCAAGTCCGCGTGCACGCAGATACCGCATCAGACTCCCGCTGAAGGTGCCGAAATACGAAATGAGGCGATCCATGAGCGTATCGTCGCCCCAGCCGATTAGGCCGTGGACAAAGATATAGGCATAGTCGGTCGTCCAGTCCGATTTGTCGATCTCCTGATGCGGATAATTCGCCGCCGGCGACACGAACATCACAATCGACAAAAAGAATGCAAGCAGTCTGTTCAACGCAGTTCTCCTCCGCATGAATGATTACCCGCATATTATAGCAAATTCCTCAACGAAGGTCAACCGCTTCGGAGAATTATGACATGATAAAACCGCGGTCGGTTTTGCGTCCGATCGCGGTTTTGGAGATTCAAAGGATCAATATTTGCTGCGCACGGTATAGCCGGTGTGCAGGATCTCGTGTGCCTTGTGGCTGTTCGGCTCGCCGAGGTATTCGTCGTAGATGCGCTTGATGTCCGGATTCTCATGCGAGAAACGCACCGGCAGCTGCTGGTCGTCCTTGTACAAACCGGCTGCACGCTCGGAGCGCAGGTCGATCACGTTGCGCACGTTCGCGGGCTGGATCGGCTGACCGCCGCCGTTGACACAGCCGCCGGGGCAGGCCATGATCTCGATAAAGTCGTACGTCTTCTCGCCGGACTTCACCATCTCCAACAGCTTCTTCGCGTTCGCCAGTCCCGAAGCGACCGCCACGCGCACCACGTTGCCCGCCACATTGTACTCGGCTTCCTTGATGCCGGTGGTACCGCGGACATCGTCGAACTCGATCTTGGCGGGGTTCTCGCCGGTGATGGAGAACACGGCCGTACGAAGCGCCGCTTCCATCACACCGCCCGTCGCGCCGAAGATGGTACCCGCCCCGGAGCCCAGACCGAACGGCGCGTCAAACTCGCCGTCGGGGAGCTGATTGAACAGGATGCCGTTCTTGCGGATCATGCGCGCAAGCTCACGCACAGTCAGCACTACGTCGATATCCGGCAGGCCCTTGACCGCCGTGTAATCATGACGCTCGGCCTCGAACTTCTTGGCCGTGCAGGGCATAACGCTGACAACGAAGATATCTTTCGGATCAATGCCCGTCTTCTCGGCATAGTACGTTTTGGCAACCGCGCCGAACATACCCTGCGGAGATTTGCAGGTGGACAGATTCGGGATCATTTCGGGATAGTAATACTCGCAGAACTTGATCCAGCCGGGAGAGCAGGACGTGATCAGCGGGAGATTTTCTTTCTTGGTATAGCGGCTGAGGAACTCCGTCGCTTCCTCCATGATCGTCAGGTCCGCGCTGAAGTTGGTATCGAACACCTTGTCGACGCCGAGTCTGCGGATCGCGGTGACCATCTTGCCGGTCACGATGGAGCCGATCGGCAGACCGAACTCCTCGCCCAGACCCACGCGCACGGACGGCGCGGTCTGTACGATGACGTGCTTGGACGGGTCCTGAATGGCGTCGTAAACCTTCTGCGTGTCGTCGCGCTCTGAAAGCGCGCCGGTCGGGCACACAGTGATGCACTGGCCGCAGGACACGCATGCCACATCGCCCAAAGGCAGCTCGAAGGGCGAGGCGATGTGCGTATCGAAGCCTCTGTCATTGGCGCCGATGACGGACACAGCCTGCAGCTTCTCGCACGCGGCGGAGCAGCGGCGGCAGAGGATGCACTTCTCGTTGTCGCGGTACATGTGCGACGCGGAGCGGTCAATGTCATATTTGTTCATACGGCCGGCAAAGCGTTCCTGGCTTTCCACGCCGTATTCCTGGCAAAGCGTCTGCAGCTCACAACTACCGGAACGCACACAGGTCAGACATTCTTTTTTATGATTGGACAGCAGCAGCTCGAGCGTCATTCTGCGCGACTTGATGAGGTCCGGCGAATTGGTGGTGATCTCCTCGCCGTCGTTGACCGGATACACACAGGACGCCACAAAACCTCTGGCTTTGCTGGCCTTGACTACACAGATGCGGCAGGCGCCGATCTCGTTGATGTCCTTCAGGAAGCAGAGCGTCGGAATCTCTGCGCCGGCGATACGCGCCGCTTCGAGCGCCGTTGTGCCCTTGGGTACGGAAACTTCCACGCCGTTTACTTTTACTTGAATCATATCCATAACTTCGCTTCCTCCTTATTCCTTGATGATCGCGCCGAACTTGCACTTCGCCATGCAGGAACCGCACTTGATGCACTTCGCGGGATCGATGGAATGCGGCTGCTTGACCGTGCCGGAGATGGCATTGACCGGGCAGACGCGCGAACAGGCTGTGCAGCCCTTGCACTTGTCGGCGATAATCTTGTACTGAAGCAGATCCTTACATACGCCGGCGGGGCACTTCTTGTCCACCACGTGTGCGACGTATTCGTCGCGGAAGAACTTGAGCGTGGCCAGCACCGGATTCGGCGCCGTCTGGCCAAGTCCGCACAGGGAGTTGGCTTTGATATAGTAGGCCAGCTCTTCGAGCTTGTCGATGTCCTCGAGCGTGCCGTTGCCGGATGTGATTTTTTCGAGCAGCTCCTTCATGCGCACAGTGCCGATGCGACAGGGCGTGCACTTGCCGCAGCTCTCGTCGACCGTAAAGTCAAGGAAGAACTTGGCGATGTCGACCATGCACTTGCTCTCGTCCATGACGATCAGACCGCCGGAACCCATCATGCAGCCGATGGCCGTCAGGTTGTCGTAGTCGATTTCGGTATCAATCAGGCTGGCCGGGATGCAGCCGCCGGAGGGACCGCCCGTTTGCGCAGCCTTGAATTTCTTGCCGCCGGGGATACCGCCGCCGATGTCCTCGATGATGTGACGCAGCGTGGTGCCCATCGGAATTTCGACAAGGCCGGTGTTATTGATATTGCCGCCGAGCGCGAATACCTTGGTACCCTTGGAACGCTCGGTGCCCATGGACGCAAACCACTCGGCGCCCTTGAGGATGATCTGCGGGACGTTGGCAAACGTCTCGACGTTGTTTTCGGTCGTCGGCTTCTGGAACAGGCCCTTGACAGCCGGATAAGGCGGTCTCGGTCTGGGCTCGCCGCGATTGCCCTCGATGGAGGTCATCAGCGCCGTCTCTTCGCCGCAGACGAACGCGCCCGCGCCCAGACGGATGTGCAGATCGAAATCGAAGCCGGATTCAAAGATGTTCTTGCCCAGCAGGCCGTATTCCTTGGCCTGTGCAATCGCGATTTCCAGGCGCTTGACAGCAATCGGATACTCCGCGCGCACGTAGATGTAGCCCTCGGTCGCGCCGGTCGCATAGCCGCAGATGGCCATAGCCTCGATGATGCAGTGCGGGTCGCCCTCAAGCACGGAACGATCCATGAACGCACCGGGGTCGCCCTCGTCGGCGTTGCAGACGACATACTTCTGATCCGCTTTGTTCGCCGCAGTAAAGCTCCACTTCAGACCGGTCGGGAATCCGCCGCCGCCTCTGCCGCGCAGGCCGGAGTCCTTCATGACCTGGATAACCTCTTCGGGCGTCATTTCCGTGAGCACTTTGCCCAGAGCGGCATAGCCGTCCATGGCGATGTATTCGTCGATGCTCTCGGGATTGATCACGCCGCAGTTGCGCAGCGCAACGCGCTTCTGGGACTTGTAGAAGACCGTGTCGCTCAGGGCGACGGCTTTGGCCGCTTCTTCCTGCACGTCGGCGCCGACGTCGTTGTAGACAAGGCGTTCCACGACGCGTCCCTTGAGCAGATGCTCGGAAACGATTTCTGCGACGTCTTCCTTCTGCACATGGCTGTAGAATGTGCCGTCGGGGTAGATGATGACCACAGGGCCGAGTGCGCACAGACCGAAGCAGCCTGTCTTGACGAGCTTGACTTCCTCGGTAAGGCCGTTTTTCTGCAGCTCTTCCTCAAACGCGGGCGTGAGCGCCGCGCTGCCGGAGGACGTACATCCCGTACCGCCGCAAATCAATACCTGGGAACGAATCATAAACTTTACCTCCCGTTACGCTTGGATCGTGTATTCTGCAACGACTTTGCCGCCCTTGAGGTGCTTCTCCACGACCTCGTCGGCTTTTTCCGCCGTCATCTTAACGTATGTCACTTTTTCCTTGCCGGCCTCGTACACCTCGACCACCGGTTCAAACTGGCAGATGCCGATGCAGCCCGTCTGCGTCACAGTCACCTTGTCTGCAAGGCCCTGTGCGCTGACCTGCTCGACAAAGCGGTTGAGCACGGGTCTTGCGCCGGCCGCAATGCCGCAGGTCGCCATGCCGACGACTACGCGGATGTCGCCGCTGCCTTCGCGCAGGACGACCTTGTCCTTCATCTTTTCGCGGATTGCCGCAAGTTCAGCCAAAGATTTCATAGTTTATATTCCTTTCTCCCTTAGTACCCTGTAACACTTAAAAGATGAAATCTGATTGCAAGATTTCTTGTGCCGAACAAGGATGCGAACGAAGACGGGCTGGCGCCCGTCAAGGACAAGGACGAAGTTCGGCGCAAGAAATCGCCGCAATGCTTTTCAGAGTTTTAGGTGTTACAGGGGATTAGATTACTGTGTATCGAAACCGGCGTACTCCTCCAGAAGGGACTGCCGGATCCAGTCAAGTACTTCAAAACTGTCGAGCGGGACGTCGCCGAGCACCTGCCGCATCTCGGCCGTATCCACTGCGGCGCTGTGTTCGCCGTATGTATGGCAGAAATGCCAGTCCACCGACGGTGCGCCCTGAATCAATGTGCACACCGTGGAAACGACGTCTCCGAGCGGCGTAAAATCCAGATGGTTCTTATTAAACAACGCCTGCACACAGGTGCCGTGCCGGACGGGATCGTCCTGCTCGCTGACCGATTCGATCGAAAACGTGCCGCCGGTCTGCTCCGCCGCAAGTTTCAGCAGCGGAATGCCCATCCCGACGCTGCGCGTCGTGCGCGTGGTATAGAACGGATCGGTCACGCTGCGGACAACTTCGGCTGTCATACCGCAGCCGTCGTCGCGGATCGTAAGACACAAGGTCTCGGCTGTCTCGTCGAGCAGCACGTCGATGTGCGCCGCGCCTGCCTTGATCGAATTCTGGGCAATGTCGAGAATATTCAGAGAGAGTTCTTTCACTGCCCGCACCTCAGTTTTTCAAATAGTTTGCTGCGCACCAGATCACCGCTGTACGGCTCGTCCTCCAGCTCAAAATACGCGCTCTTGTCGCGGATCTGCCACAGGTAATGCGCATCGGAAGACGTAATCAGCAGTTTATCGCGCAGATTGGGATAGTTTTGCAGATATTCCGGCTGGTTCGCGCTGTCGTTAAACTCCGCGCACCGGAAATCGGGCTCGTCCGGAAACGCGCCCAGCACGGCGATCACGCCGTTTGCCTCGCGGTCAATATGCGCCGGCCAGCACACGCCGCCCATCGAGCGGCAAAGCGCGGCGCCGTCTTCAATCGTGAGGGTCGTTGCGTTCGACAGCAGAAATTCTTCGCTGCCGATCACTTCGTCCTGCCCGTCGAGAATCCACTGCTCGCCGAAGATGTCGACACGGTTCGGGATGCGCACACGCCGTGCGTCCACAGCCGCGTCAAACGCCATCGCCTCGTCCAGCGTCGGAAACAGGCACAGCAGATGAATGTCCTCCGCCGTGGTCAGTTCCATACCGGCCACGGGAATGATCCCCTGCCGTTTGGCCGCCTCAAAAAAGGCCGGACAGTTTTTAGATGTATTATGATCCGTCAATGCAACGATCTGCAGACCCGCCAGCGCCGCCATACCGGCGATGTTGTTGGGCGTCATGTCGTTGTCGCCGCAGGGCGACAGGCACGAATGGATATGCAGGTCGTAGTAATAGCGGTTCATGTCAGCACAGTTCGTGCAGCAGCAGCGCCGTCTCATAGATGGGCTTTGCGCTTTGCAGCACGTTAATTTCCTTTGCCATAGCCGTCTCCAGCACAGAAGGTTCGAGCGTCACGCCCTCGGCCAGTATGATGCATGCCGTATCTGCCAGCGCCGCCACAGCGATGATGTTGACGTTGGACATAATCGTGATCCATACGTTGTCGGCCTCGGCGCGCCCCATAACCCAACTGAGCAGGTCGCCGATATAAACGCCGCAGATCTCGCGCTCCGGCGCAGGGCAGGCAAGCGCACACATGCCGTCACACTGTGCCAGTTGTTCCACTGTCATGCGTTCGTTCGCCTCGATTCTTGTCGGAAATATAGTTTCGGATTAAATCCTTATAAGCAATGATGCAGTCGTCGATGTCGGCCTTGCCGCGCACAACGTCCTCCGCGAAAGCGCGGCAGGTCGGCGCGCCGCAGGAACCGCAGTCGATGCCGGGCAGGCTCTCGCGGATCTCCTGAATCCTGACCATCAGGCGCATGGATTCGCCGAAGCTCCTGCCCAGGCGGTTGTTGTTCTGATACGCCGCAGGCTCCGCAAGCACGTCGTCCGGAATGTAGCTCTCCTCAGACGGGATGGTGTTGAGTGAAACGGGCATATACCTCCGCAGCGCTTTGAGCCGGTTCTTGGCCACATACGGGTTTTCGATCGTCAGTACGCCGCCGACACAGCCGCCCGTACAGGCGTTCAGCTCCACAAAATCCACGGGGGGGATGCTGCCGTTTTCGATCTTTTCCAGAACCTCGTTGACGTTGTGAATGCCGTCCACGGAGATGTTGTTGTCGCTCAGGAGTGCGCTTGTCTCGCCCCCGATCGATGCCCAGCCGAGACCGATCATGCCGGATGCGGTCGAGACGGCCGGCGATTCGATATGCTTCATCACATTGAGAAGCTGGAAGTATACTTCGTTGATCGACAGCACCACGTCTACCTGACTTTGGTAGCTGCCGCACTGGTTTTTGATGTAGCTCGCCTTGGCCGCGCAGGGCGAAATAAAGCAGACGCCGACGTCCTCGCTCCTCAGCTCCGGGTGCTCGCGCAGCGCTTTGGCACGCGCCATCTCTGCCGCGACCTCGACAGGGGGCTTTATGGGCAGAATGTTGTCGCGCAGCGACGGAAAACGCAGCAGCACCAGCCGCTCCACCACGGGACACGCGCTGGAGATGACGGGCTTTTTGATGCCCTCGGTTTTGAGATAGCGGCGCGTATAGGCGCTCACAAGCTCTGCCGCACGCGCGACCTCAAACACATCGTCGAACCCGATGTCCAGAAGCCCCTGCAGCACAAAGTCCACGTCGTCCAGTCCGCTGAACTGCGCAAACAGCGACGGCGCAGGCAGCGCAATCTTCCACTTGTACGCTGCGATCTGCGAAAACTGGCTGCACACGGCTTTCTTGGCGTTGTTGGTGCAGTGGCGCACGCACTCGCCGCAGTCAATGCAGCGGTTGCCGTCGATCTGCGCACAGCCGTTGTGCACGCGGATGGCCTCGGTGGGGCAGAATTTCATACAGGTCGTGCAGCCGGTACAGCGATCCGCGTCCAGAGAAACCGAATGAATATATTCCTGCATGGTCGGCTCTCCTTTCAGAACAGACAGTTGTTAAAGGTTGACACGCATGGTGATCGTCGTCCCCACGCCAACCGTGGATTCGATCTGCATATCGTCAGTATATCGCTTCATGTTCGGCAGACCCATGCCGGCGCCGAAGCCCAAAGAGCGGATATTGTCGGGCGCGGTTGAGAACCCCTCCTGCATGGCCTGGTCGATGTCGGCAATGCCAGGACCTTTGTCGCGCAGGATGATCTCGATGCTGTCCTCATAAATGAGCACTTCCGCCTCGCCCCCGCCCGCGTGAATGACCATATTGATCTCGCCCTCGTACATGGCGATGGAGACACGGCGGATGGTTTCGGGATCAAGGCCCAGACGGCGCAACACCTTTTTGACCTGCACGGAAGCCTGACCGGCAGAGGTGAAATTGTCGCCGTCCACTTCGTATTGAAACTTCAGCGGCTCACTCATGCATTTCACCGTTTCCTTTCAGACCGGCGGCATAGAGTCTGCCGCACGCCTCATACATACGGCGCGCTGTCGTGAGCACGGTAATATCGTTTTCTTCAGCGAAATCGACAATCTCCTGCGACGGCTTTTTGGAACGCACGAAAACGATGCACACAATGTCCATCATCACGGCGGTGCGAACGACCTGCGCATTGACCAGCCCCGTGAGCAGCACCGCCTGATTCTTGACGAAGGCGAGCACGTCGCTCATCATGTCGCTGCCGCACGCGGAGTGAACCTCCCTGTCCAGCTCCCCGTCGCCGCACAGCACCTGCGCGTCGAGAAGATCGCGGATATCACGGATCGTCATGTTCTAACCCTCTTTTGGAATTACTCGTATTTCGCAAGGATGTCTGCCACCTGGTTCGGCGTGACCTTGCCGTACACGTCGTCATTGACCGTAAACACGGGCGCCAGACCGCATGCGCCAATGCAGCGGCACGCCTCGATGGAGTACTTACCGTCCTCGGTGCACTCGCCGGGCTCGATGCCGAGCTGCTCGCAGATCTTGTTGAGCACGTCCTGCGAGCCCTTGACATAGCAGGCGGTTCCCAGGCACACGGAGATATTGTACTTGCCCTTGGGTGAGAGTGCGAACTGCGCATAGAACGTCGCTACGCCGTACACCTTCTCAAGCGGCACGCCCATACCCTCTGCGATGGTTGCCTGCACCTCGATCGGAAGATAGCCGTAGATCGCCTGCGCCTGCTGCATAACGTGCATCAGTCTGCTCGGATCGTCCTTGCACTCGGCGATCACACTCTGCAGCTGCGCAGCCTGTTCGGGCGAACCCTTGAAGGGCATTTTGCTGATTTTCTTTTGCATGATAGGATTGCCTCCCTTTGCGGTAATCGTATTCACTGACAGAGTTTCCGCGTCGCAGAAACTCATATTCGCATACGGTAGTCATTATAACATATTTAAAACAATAAATCTACACTATTTTCAAACCTTTTTCGGGATTTTTTGTTATATTTTTGAGAATTTCTTTCACTTAAGCATCAAGCCATACGGACACAGCTTTGTTACGGGCAAACGGAAGAACCTGTCCTGTTAAGCTTTCTATTGACACTGCATGTATGAAATGGTAAAATAAAGTGCTATACCGATTATATGGAGATCAAATTGACTATGCAGAAAAAGAAACAAAATGTCGTGCTGCAGTTTTTGCTTCGGCTGGTGCAGGGGTGCATCATCGGCGTCGGCGGCATTCTGCCCGGCGTGAGCGGCGGCGCAATGTGCGTCATATTCGGCGTGTACCGTCCGCTGATGGAAACGCTGGCGCACCCGTTCAAAAACCTCAAAAAATATTTCTGGATGCTGCTGCCCGTGGGACTGGGCATCGGGATCGGGTTCATCGGCTTTGCGGGCATTGTCAAGCAGATCATGGTACTGCACGAAGATCAGGCGGTCTGCGCATTCATCGGTCTGATTCTCGGCATGATACCGCAGCTCTACCGCGACGCGGGCGAGCAGGGACGCGGCAAGCGCGCATGGATCAGTCTTGGCGCAAGCTTTGTCGTGCTGGCGTCTGTCTTTCTGTATCTCAAATACGGCAGAGGTCTGCACATCGTGCCGAACACCGGCTGGTGGTTTTTCTGCGGGGCTGTCTGGGGGCTGAATGTCATCATCCCCGGCACAAGCTCCTCGTCCGCCATGATCTTCCTCGGCCTGTTCAAGCCCATGCTCGACGGCATTTCAAGGCTGGATCTGCACGTCGTCATTCCGATCGGACTGGGTGCCGCCGCCGTGGTGCTTTCGCTCTCGCGCGGCATCAACGCGCTGTTTAAAAAGCATCATACCGTCACCTATCACGCCATCCTCGGCGCGGTGCTTGCGATGGTGCTGCCCATCATCCCGCTGCAGTTCGGCTCGGCGTCCGATGTGATCTGGGATGTCGTGCTGGCGCTGATCGGCTTCGGCGCGTCGCTGGTCATCAACGCCGTCAGCCAGAAATATCTGCACAAAAGAGAACAGACGCAATGAACGAAATCAACTTCCTGCGCAAGAGTATAAAGGTTCTGCTGTTCGGTCTGCTGGGCGTACTGACCGTCGTCAGCGGCTCGCTCAACCGGCTGTTTGCCGGCGACGTATACGCGCCCGTTACCGTCGACCGCACGGTCGGCTTTGAGGCGATCGAACGCAGCCAGGGCGTAACGACCGACGGCTCTGCATGGATCTTCAGCGGCAGGCATTCGCTCGTCAAGGTGTCGTTCGACAATGAAACGGTGCTCGCGCTGCAAAAGCACGCGATTCCGCAGGAGCTATCCGACCTGTACGGCAGCGCGCACATCGGCGGCATCAGCTATGCGGACGGACTCGTCTATGCCGCGATTGAGGACAGCAAGGTCTGGCGCAATCCGATCGTCGCGCTCTTCGACGGGCAGACGCTCGCATACACAGGACGTTACGTCCTGCTGCCCGGCAAGGATTCCGGCAGCGATCACGCCCTCACGCGGGGTGTGCCGTGGGTAGCGTGCAATCCGGAGAGCGGTCTTTTCTACGTGGCGCAGTGCCGGAATGCAGACGCGCTTTTCGCCTACGATCTTGACACGCTGGACTATGTGAAAACCATTCCTCTGCAGTCCGCGGTCGACCGCATCCAGGGCGCGGAAATGTACTGCGGCAAGCTGTACGCCGCCACAAACGACGCGACGCGCGCGGTATACGAAATCGACCTCGCCGGCGGCAAGGTCGAAAAATACTTTGATCGGATTCTGTATCAGCCGAAATGGATCGACAATTTCGGCGGCGAAGGCGAGGACATCACCGTCCTGCCGATGGAGGACGGTTCGGTCTTCCACGCGCTGACGATCGGCGCACTGTTCATCGACGCGAACCTGTCCCACTACAAGGCAAGATAAATCATCCGCCGAACAAGACGTCACACGCTGCTTGTGCTGTGCTCTGCCACAGGACGAGCAGCTTTCCTTTTTGCACGGACACTTCGCTCTCGCGCCCGCAGAACGCGTTGCTCACGCCGATCGGAAACGTGTTCGCGATGTCGGCGTTCTCCAGCGCATAATACAGTCCCCGCTCCGTGACGCCCCCGGCCGCATCGCCGAAGCAGAACACGGAAACCGTGCCGGACATCGACGCCGGAAAACGCAGCGCGCCGTCTCGAAGCAGCGTCACTGCCGTTCCGTCGCCGCAGAGCAGGCCGCGCGCGCCGTACAGGTCAAGAAACGCAAGTGTCTGGATGTTGGCCAGCGTATGATCGAGCCGGCCGCCCAGCCCGCCGTACAGGAGAAAATCACGGTATCCGCGCCGCAATCCTTCGCGCACGGCCAGCATCATATCGGTGTCGTCTTTCTCCACGGGATGGCGCACAATCTCACGTGCCTGCGGCACATAGCCGAGCGAATCAAAATCGCCCACAACCAGGTCCGGCTCTATGCCCCGGCTCTGAAACTGCAGAATCCCTTTGTCCGCCGCAATGCGGTACGCGCCCTGCGGGATATACAGATCCGTCTGCGGCATGGATGCCGCAACAACACAGATGCTCATGCTTTCGTCTCCGTCGTTTCCGCAATCGCGCGGTTGATCCGCTCGCGCAGAGACACGATCGCTTCGCCGGATCGCGGATAGTCATTGAACGCGCGGACGCCCGCTTCTTCGAGCATGGCGCATACATTTTCTCGGCCGATCCGGCTTTCGAGCAGCGAGAGCGCGCGCTGATCCTGCAGCGCCTCGCGGAACACCTTGAAGCGCAGGGACACGACCGCCTCGCCCCCCTCGCCCGGATAGAGCACGCACGCGTCGCCCGCCGGAAAAGCGTCTTCCTCCGACGCGGGATTGTACGGATCGACAGGATGGTCGGACAGCGGGCTGTACCAGAAGTTCAGCCCCCACTGCAAAAAGCCGCGCACGTCGAATCTGTACATGAGCATGCCCAAAACGCGGTTGCGGTGCGACGGCATAGCCATGAGGCGGTTCGGATAGTGACCGTCCTCCGGCCCGCAGCAGTAGTATGTCCAAAGCTGCGGCACACGTCCGTAAAACTCGGCCGCATGGTTGACGCACGGGATCGGCTGCCGCAGCAGACCGCGCTGATAAAATGCAAGATCGGACAGCGCGTCGATCACGGGCGAATCCGGAAACATCTCGCGGATCAGACGGCTGCGGCGCGCGTAGGCGCGGATGCGGTCCATGGACGGCTCGTCCGAAACATGGAAATAACAGCGCGGGAGCATACCGGTTTCCTGCAAAAACGACCGCAGCGCTGCGCCGAATGCACGCAGAAACGTTTCATATTTTTTACTCGCCGCCCACGTCTTCCAGCCGAAGATCTGCCGTGTTTCCCCGTCTACTGTCGCCACGATTTTCGGCGCATGCATCGCGCCCCATTGCGTGAACAGGTGCGACATTTCATAGGCGGCGACGCCGCAACGCTCGCACATCCCGAACCAGCGGCGCAGCTTCTCAAAGCCGAACGTATACGTTTCGCCTGTTTTCACAACGTCGACAAGCTGCACGGTCGGACGTTCCCTGCCGACGGCCGTGTCGAGCGGCGGCGTGAACAGCGGCGTGAGAATAAAGTTGACGCCGTGCTGCACGGCGGCGCGCACATAGTTTTCCGTGATGCGCCAGTATTCCTCGCTGAACACCTCGACGCCGTACCATGTGTGCAGGCAGTCGGTGTGCAGCCAGTGCGTGCACAGGAGCGTCTGTGCCGGCAGCGCTGCGGGTATCACCGTGACCTGCACCGTGCAGGACGTATCGCCCAGCGTCACCGACACGGGATATGTGCCGCCGGCATAGTCCCCTGCCGCGATCTCAAACCAGAGCGCGTGCACCTGTGTATCGAGCGTAATCCTCTCACACGGTACGAGCACGTCCGGGTACAGACCCGGCGTTTTGCGCAGATAGTCGTCGTCGCCCTTTCGGCAGGGCAATGCGACAGGCACGCAGTCCACGCGAAAAAGGCGCACATCCAGTCCGGATTCTATCTGAATATCCAGCGTTACAGGTTCATCGCTTTGCAGCGCGATCTGAAACGCGCCGTATTCCCCCTGCAAAAGAGAAAACCCCGCAAAGCGCGCCGGGTCGGGAGCTTTGTCGGGAAAGATTTTCTCTAATGAGGAGCAAGGTATACATGTCAGCATCCTGTGCCACCTCGCTTAAATTTTAATTATTTCTTTGCCAGTTTGCGATCCTTCTCAAAGGACGCGGCAACGGCCTGATGCACAGCGTCGTTAAATCCGTTCGCGTCGAGCGCGGCAATGCCGTCGATCGTCGTACCGCCGGGTGTGCAGACGCGGTCGATCATCGCATACGGATGCGCATCGGATTCGAGCGTCACCTGCGCGCTGCCGAGCACCGTCTGCGCCGCAATGCGCAGCGCCAGATCCTTGCGCACGCCGATCTGCACGCCGGCACGGGCAATCTCGTCGATGAATTTGTAGACGAACGCGGGTACGCATCCGGCCAGCACGCCGAACTGCGCAAACAGGCTCTCGTCGAGCTCGATCGCGTCGCCGAACGACTTGCAGAACTGCGCCATAAACGCCTTGTCCTCGTCCGTTGTGCGCGCATTCGGGCAGTAGGCCGTCATCGCGCCGCACACGGCGGCGTTGAGGTTGGTCATCAGCCGCACAAGACGCGGCGCATACGACAGGCAGCCCGTCAGGTATTCGATCGAAAGTCCCGCCGCGACGCTCACCAGCAGCGGATCGCTCGCCTGCAGCGCGGGCGACAACTGCTCGAGCAGTCCGGAAAAATCCTTGGGCTTGACCGCAACGATCACAACGTCGCACGCCGAAGCCACCTGCTGCGCATCGTCGGCAGCGTTGACGCCGAACTTTTCGCAGCATTCACGCACCTTATCCGCAAACAGGTCGTAGACCAGAAAAGAATCGCCGGAAAACGCGCCGCTGCGCACGCTCCCGCCGATCACGGCCGAGGCCAGATTTCCGGCGCCGATTACACCGATCTTCATCATTATTCCTTGATTTCAGACGTGCAGTGCGGGCAGCGGGTCGCTTCAATGGCAATCTCGCTCTTGCAGAACGGGCAGGTCTTGGTCGTGGGCGCTTCTTCAACAGCCGGTTCTTCCTTCTTGCCGATCGTGTGCGCCTTGTTGATCGCCTTGACCAGCAGGAAAATCACAAGCGCCATAATCAGGAAGTTGATGACGGCCGAGATGAAGTTTCCGTATGCCAGTGTCGCCACGCCGGCTTCCTTGGCCGCCTCGATTGTAGCATACTTCTGGTCGCCGCCGAGTTGAATGAACAGGTTGGCAAAGTCGATGCCCTTGGTAAACAGGCTGATCACCGGCATGATGATGTCATCCACAAGGGAGGTAACGATCGCACCGAACGCACCGCCGATGATGACGCCGACAGCCAGGTCGATCACGTTGCCGCGCATGATAAACTCTTTAAATTCTCCAACGAGTCCCTTTTTGTCTTTTGCCATAGTTTTTCTTTCCTCTCTTTTCGCCGGATGTCCGACTTATTACAGCTTTATAATAATGCAATCCCGTCGCTTTGTCAAGGCTTTTCATGTGCGCTGCCCTGCCGGATATTGCGCTCGCGCATGGCGCGGTGCACAGCGTTGAGCACGCGTTTTTTGTCCGCGCTCCACAGGGGGGCGAGCAGCAGCCGCTTGTCGCCGTCGCCGGTCAGACGGTGCACGACAATCTGCGCATCGAGGTGCGAAATGCAGTCGCAAAGCAGGTCGATGTACGCATCCATCGTCAGCGGCGTATAGTCCGTTTCGGCAAGCGCCGTACCGCGCAGTACGTGCAGAAGCTGCAGCTTCACGCCGTCCGAGCCGACGGCGTTCACCGTATCGATCGTGTGCAGCATATCCGCGCGTGTCTCGCCCGGCAGACCGAGGATGACGTGCGTAACAACAGAAACGCCTACCTCGTGCAGATTGCGCACAGCCTGCACGTACTCGCGCGTGTCATACCCGCGGCGGATGCGTCCGGCTGTCGCGTCGTTCGCCGTTTGCAGCCCGAGTTCGACCCAGACGGGTTTGATGCTGCGAAGCTGCGAAAACATATCCAGCACGTCCGGCGGCAGACAGTCCGGTCGTGTGGCAATATCCAGCACAGCCGTCTGCGGCCAGCGTGCCGCCTCGAAGAACCGCGCGCGCTGCTCCTGCGTCATGGCATACGTCGCGGTAAAGCTCTGAAAATAGGCAATAAACTGCGCCGTGTCGGCGTCCTCGCGGATCTTGCCCGCAACACGCTGTTTCGCGCGCGCAAGCTGTTCGGTCACGCACAGCGAAGCGTCCGGCGTAAACTCGCCCGAACCGCCGGCAGAACAAAAAATACAGCCGCCGACTCCCCTGCTGCCGTCACGGTTCGGGCAGGTTGTCCCGCCCGGCAGCGACAGCTTGTAGAGCTTGCGGCCGAAAGTCTCGCGATTGAATTGATCGAGTGAATAATAGTGTTCCATAATACTGTGCGTGTGTCTCGTGTTTCACGCCGTGGAACGTGCCGTAAGCCTGCACGTCGTCGGCACAAAGGCGCGTATCATACAGCGCTTCGGTCATGATGCGGTACGGCTCACTGTCAGCCCGCGCGTTGAGGACTGCCCTAAGGAAGCACTGATTAAATCCGATGCGCACGAAGGAATGGATCTTTTTCCGTCATATTGCACCAAAAATCCTTGCCTTGCGTCAGCAAGCCGGCAGATTTTTTGTACAATCTGCCGAAAAAATCTCTCGTCCCCTCGCAC
>JAFSYM010000145.1 GCA_017450005.1 Clostridia bacterium | reverse complement strand
GCATTGCGAGCGCAGCGAAGCAATCCGTACTCCGGAGCAGGCTCGTTTCCGCACGCAAGGGACACGGATTGCTTTGTCGCCTGACGGCTCCGCGCAATGACAAGCATTTTTGCGAGCACTCACAGCCGGAAACGGCATTGTACAAGAACGGACGGGCGGTCATGCCCGCCCCTACAAACACGCCGAAGACGACATAAAACAGCAGCCAGACAAATTCCGCTTTGCAGAGGAGAAGTGAGAAAGTGAGACAACTATTACGTGCGGTGATTTCCATGCTGGTCAGCGTGCAGCTGCTGCTTGGCGGACTGGTTTCCGGCGGCGGCGTGCGTGCCGCCATGCCGGACGTGCCAGTGGGAACATACGGCGCGAAGGTGAATCCCTTTATCGGTACCGGCGGAATCCCGTGGATGTGCGGGATGGTCAGTCCGGCCGCATGCGCGCCGTTCGGCTGCGTGCGCATCGGGCCGGACACGTGCGCGCTGGGCGGCGTGGCCGCGATCAAAACGAACACGTCCGGTTACTATTACGAGCACCGGCATATTCTCGGCTTCAGCAGCGGCAGACTGTCCGGTACGGGCGCGCGTGATTACGGCATGTTCCGCGTCACGCCGGCAGTCGGCAAGGTGAAAGCCTGTGCGTTCTCGCACGCGCGGGAAACGGCGCACCCCGGCTACTATGCGGTCGATCTGCCCGGCGCGGCATGTCTGTGCGAGATGACCGCGACGTCCCATGCGTCCGTGCAGCGCTATACGTTCCGCACGGGCAGGGCGGCGTCGCTGTATTTTGACGCGTCCTCCGGTCTGCCTGCCGACAGCGTAAACGAAGCGTCGGTGACGGTCGATCCCGCGACACGATCGCTCACGGCGCAGGCAGACCTGCGCGGCGTGTTCTCCGGACGTACCGACGGTCTGTGCGTCTGGGCGTACGGCGAGTGGGACGCGGACGTGCAGTCTGTCACGATGCGCACCGCGTCCGGTGAAACAGCCGACGCGCTGCAGGCAAGCGGCAAAGGCGCGGGCGCGCTTTTGACGTTCGGCAATCTGTCCGGCAAGGCGGTCGAGCTGCGTGTGGGCGTCAGCTTTGTCAGCGCCGAGAACGCGAAGGAAAACCTGCGCGCGGAAACGGACGGCCTGACGTTCGAGGAAGTGTATGCGCAAACGGCCGCACAGTGGGAACAGCGCCTTGGCACGGTGCAGGTCGCGGCGGATCGGAATACGCAGGAGAATTTCTACACCGCGCTTTACCATACGATGATTATGCCGACCGATTTTACCGATACGGACGGCACATACCGCGGCTTTGACGACGCGGTGCACACGGCGGCGGACTTTACCTACCGCACGGATCTGTCGCTGTGGGATACGTGCCGCAATGTGCATTCGCTGTATACATTGATTGCGCCGGATATCCAGCATGATTCGCTCGAAAGCCTTTTGTGCATGGCGCGCGAGGGCGGCGTGCTCCCGCGCTGGCCGATGGGACGCGGCTATGCCGGCTCGATGTTCGGCAACCCCGCCAACATTGTGTTTGCGGAGAGCTATCTCAAAGGCGTGCCGTTCGACGCGCAGGCGGCGTATACGTTCATGAAGCAGTCCTCGGAGGAGAAAACGCCCGGCAGGGTGTACCGTGAGGGCGCGGATGCATACAATACATACGGCTATCTGCCCGACGATGCGGGCGAAAGGTTTTCGGTGTCCGCAACGCTCGAATACGCATGGGAGGATGCGGCGATTGCGGCGATGGCCGAAGGGCTCGGCTATACGCAGGAGGCGGAGAAATACGCTGCGCGCGCGCAGAATTACCGCAATCTCTGGGACGAAAAGACACATTATTTCCGCCCGAAAAACAAGGACGGCTCGTGGGTTGCGCTGCACCCGCGCATGCTTTCGTTTGTCGGCGAGGCGTTCGGTATTTCGTCCGTGCAGGCGTACTGCGAGGGCAGCGCGCGGCATTGGCGCTGGGGCACGACGCAGGATCCGGACGCGGTTGTCGAACTGTTCGGTTCCGATGCGTATTTCGTGCGCGAGCTGGATGCGTTCATGCGCGACGCCGCACCGGTGCGCGGCGCGATCAGTCCCGGCTCCGGTTTCTGGATCGGCAACCAGCACGACATCCACACGCCGTACCTGTTCAACCACGCCGGACGCGCGGATCTGACGCAGAAATGGGTGCGCTGGACGCTGCGCGAGCGGTTCAGCACGGATGCGGACGGTCTGGACGGCAACGACGACGGCGGCACGCTCAGCGCATGGTACGTTTTTTCCGCGCTGGGATTCTATCCGATTGCGGGTACGGACCGCTACTGGATCGGTTCGCCTTGCATCGACGACGCGACCCTGACGCTGCCGGACGGCCATACGCTGCACGTACATGCGGACAATCAAAGCGCGCAAAACGTCTATGTGTCTGCCGTCACGCTGAACGGCACGCCGCTTGACGCGCCGTTCCTGACGCACGGGCAGATTGCCGCGGGCGGAGAGCTGCGGTTCGTGATGAGCGACAGTCCGGCGGTCAAGTAAAGAACAGAATATAATCCCAATCTCTCACTGATATAAGTAATAGAACCGCAGAAAGATAAGAAAAGACTTGCTTTTTGCGGATTTTTATGGTATAATGATATTACGTGGTACGTAATAGTGTATGTGTGGAGGGAATGCAAATGGCATATCCGGAGT
>JAFSYM010000144.1 GCA_017450005.1 Clostridia bacterium | reverse complement strand
GTCCGGCCGCAACAGCTACGGCCGCATCACCGTCCGCCACAGAGGCGGCGGCAACCGCAGAAAGTATCGCATCATCGACTTCAAGAGAGATAAGTTCGACGTGCCGGCGACCGTGGCGACGATCGAGTACGATCCCAACCGCTCCGCGCACATCGCGCTGCTCAAGTATGAAGACGGCGAAAAGAGATACATCCTTGCTCCCGCAGACCTCAAGGTCGGCGACAAGGTCATCTCCGGCCAGGCAGCCGATATCAAGGTCGGCAACGCCATGCCCTTGACCAGCATCCCCGTCGGCACCATCGTCCACAATGTGGAGATGTATCCCGGCAGAGGCGGCCAGCTTGCCAGAGCCGCGGGCAACTCCGCGCAGCTGATGGCAAAGGAAGGCGCGTACGCGCTGCTCCGTCTTCCGTCCGGCGAGCTTCGCAACGTTCCGGTGGGCTGCATGGCCACGATCGGTCAGGTGGGCAACCTGGATCATGAGAACGTCAAGATCGGCAAGGCCGGCCGTAAACGTCACATGGGTTGGAGACCGACCGTCCGCGGTTCCGTCATGAACCCCTGCGACCACCCGCACGGCGGCGGCGAGGGCAAGAGCCCGATCGGCCGTCCCGGCCCGGTCACCCCGTGGGGCAAGCCCGCGCTTGGCTACAAGACCCGCGCCAAGAAAAAGGCTTCCAACAAAATGATCGTAAAACGCCGTAACGGCAAATAAGAAAGGAGCAGATTCTAATGGGCAGAAGCGTTAAAAAAGGACCGTTCGTGCAGCCCAAGCTGCTCGAAAGAGTCGAGAAGATGAACGAGACCGGCGACAAGCAGGTCCTCAAGACCTGGAGCCGCAGCTCCACGATCTTCCCGCAGTTTGTCGGCCACACCTTCGCCGTGCACGACGGACGCAAGCACGTCCCGGTGTATGTGACGGAAGACATGGTTGGCCATAAGCTCGGCGAGTTCGCCCCGACGAGAACCTTCAGAGGTCACGCCGGTTCCAAGACTTCCAACAATGGCAAATAAGGCTGAAAGGAGTGTGTAACAATGCAAGCAACCGCTAAAGTGACGTATGTCCGTATAGCGCCCAGAAAGGTTTCGATCGTTCTCGATCTGATCCGCAATCAGCCTGCTGACAAAGCCATGGCTATCCTGAAGCACACGCCTAAGGCCGCGTGCGAGCCGCTGATCAAGCTGCTGAAGTCCGCGATGGCAAACGCGGAAAACAACCATAACATGGATCCCAACCGCCTGTACGTTGCGGAAGCAAACGTCGGCCAGGGTCCCACCCTCAAGCGGATGCGCCCCAGAGCACAGGGCAGAGCGTTCCGCATCAACAAGAAGACTTCCCACATCACCCTTGTACTCAAGGAAGCGGAAGAATAAGCGAGAGGAGGAAAAATCATGGGACAGAAAGTCAATCCGACCGGTTTAAGAATCGGCGTCATTAAAAATTGGGAATCCCGCTGGTATGCAAATGACAAAGACTTCGCGAATACGCTTATCGAAGACTATCAGCTGCGTGAATTCCTTCTCGACAAGCTCGCTCCCGCCGGAGTGCCCAAGGTCGAAATCGAGCGCGACGCAAAGCGCGTCTATGTCAACATCCACTGCGCGAAGCCCGGCATGGTCATCGGCCGCGGCGGCGCGGAGATCGAGAAGCTCAAGGCCGTCTGCCAGAAGAAGCTGGGCGGCAAGGACGTTTCCATCAACATCGTCGAGATCAAGCAGCCCGACCTGAACGCACAGCTCGTCGCGGAGAGCATCGCCTCCCAGCTGGAGAGACGTATCTCCTTCCGCCGCGCGCTCAAGCAGTCCATCGGCCGCACCATGAAGCTCGGCGCAAGAGGCATCAAGTGCCAGGTATCCGGCAGACTCGGCGGCGCGGAAATCGCCCGCACCGAGCACTATCACGAGGGTACCATCCCGCTGCAGACGATCCGTGCCGACATCGACTACGGTTTCGCCGAGGCAAAGACCACCTACGGACGCATCGGCGTCAAGGTTTGGATTTACAGAGGCGAGGTCCTTCACGAGACGAACAGAACGTCTTCCCGCAGACCTCGCAGAGAAGGAGGCGCCAGATAAATGCTGTTACCGAAACGTGTCAAGTACCGCAGAGTACAGAGAGGCCGTATGAAGGGCGCTGCGCATCGCGGAACGGAAGTCAACTACGGTGATTTCGGTCTTGTCGCGCTGGAGCCCGCGTGGATCACCTCCAACCAGATCGAAGCCGCCCGTATCGCCATGACGAGATACATCAAGCGCGGCGGTCAGGTTTGGATCAAGATTTTCCCCGATAAGCCCATCACCGAAAAGCCGGCCGAGACCCGAATGGGTTCCGGTAAAGGTTCTCCGGAGTACTGGGTGGCAGTCGTCAAGCCCGGCAGAGTCATGTTCGAGATCGCCGGCGTGGACAGAGCGGTCGCGCAGGAAGCTATGCGTCTGGCCGCCAACAAACTTCCCATCAAGTGCAAGTTTGTCAGTAAGGAAGAAACGGGTGGTGAGCAAGAATGAAAGCCAGTGAAATCAGAAAACTTTCCGCCGAAGAGTTGGATGCTAAGCTCCTTGAGCTGAAGGACGAGTTGTTCAAACTGCGCTTCCAGCAAGCCATTAACCAGCTCGACAACCCGATGCGGATCAACGCTGTGAAAAAAGATATCGCCCGCGTCAAGACGGTGCAGCGCGACCTCGAGCTCCACGGCGCGAATTCGTAAGGAAAGGGGAGGCTAACGAATGGAAAGAAACCTTAGAAAGACCCGTGTGGGTTTCGTTACAAGCGACAAAATGGAAAAGACCGTGGTCGTTTCCGTCAAGGATAAGGTCAGACATCCTCTCTACAAGAAGATCGTCAACCGTACGATCAAGCTGAAAGCCCACGACGAAAACAACGAGTGCGGCATCGGCGATCGTGTGCTCGTCATGGAAACGCGTCCCATGTCCAAAGACAAGAGATGGCGCGTGGTCAAAATCATTGAGAAAGCCAAATAATTCAGGCTGTAAGGAGGAAACACTGTGGTACAGCAACAGAGTTACCTTAAGGTCGCCGACAATACGGGTGCAAAAGAACTGATGTGCATTCGCGTACTCGGCGGTTCCGGCAAAAGGTATGCCAATATAGGCGACGTCGTGGTTGCTTCTGTTAAAAAGCAACACCCGGCGGAGTTGTGAAAAAAGGCGAAGTCGTCAAGGCAGTCATCGTTCGCACCGCGAAGGGCG
>JAFSYM010000143.1 GCA_017450005.1 Clostridia bacterium | reverse complement strand
TTCACGAATTATGTGAGCAACAACGATGCAACCTGCACCGCTGATGGCACCAAGACCGCGAAGTGCGACCGCTGCGATGCGACCGATACGATCGCAGACGAAGGCTCCAAGCTCGGCCACAGCTTCACGAATTATGTGAGCAACAACGATGCAACCTGCACCGCCGACGGCACCAAGACCGCGAAGTGCGACCGCTGCGATGCGACCGATACGATTGCGGATGAAGGCACCAAACTCGGCCACAGCTTCACGAACTACGTGTCCAACAACGACGCCACCTGCACCGCTGACGGCACCAAGACCGCGAAGTGCGACCGCTGCGATGCGACCGATACGATTGCGGATGAAGGCACCAAGCTCGGCCATGATTTCGGTGCATGGACTGACAACGGCGACAACCACAAGCGTGAATGCTCCCGCTGCGACGCTGTGGAGACCGCAGAGCACACCTACGGCGAATGGACTGAAACCAAGCCCGCAACTGAAAAGGAAGAGGGCGAAAAGGAACATACCTGCACGGTCTGCGGCCACAAAGAAACCGAAACGATCGAGAAACTCGCGCCTGTCGAGCTGACGCTGACTGAAAACATCGGCAATACCACCGGCAATGTAGTTGCTCTGACTGCAACATATTCCAGAAGGAATGCAGTTGCGGCAACGCTGACTGCATCCGAAGAAGGCGTCAAGTACACGATTGATGCGAAGGGCTCCAAGATTCTCAAGATCGACGAGAACGGCAACATTAAGTTCGTACGCCTGAGCCTGTTCACCAGGACCGCTGTTATCACAGCAACGTCTGAGGACGGCGCCAGAACGGCAACCTGCCAGGTCACCGTGAAACTGAAGTGGTGGCAGTATCTGGTATGGCTGATCTTCGGCTGCCTGTGGTTCTAATCCTCCCCGAATAACTCTTGCCCGCGTTCCTCTCCGGGACGCGGGCATTTTTTAAAAGCTGTACTGTTTTCGGCACATGCCATTTTGTGAAAGGATGTATGCAATGGAAAAGAAGTATCCATGGAATCGCAGCCGCTTCGGCAAGAAACAGCAGGAACCTGTTCAATGCGTGTACGCCGGCCCCGAATATTTTTCAAAGAAAGATCGGCCTCCGATGGAAGGCATGTATGCCGGTCTCGATGCACATGTCCCGCAACAGCAGAATCTGCCGGATGATCCCGCCGCAATGGGCGATGTTTATGCCGGACCGCAGCCGCCTGATGCTCCGCCGTTTATGGCGGTGTACGCGGGTCCCACCTTCTATGATCCGAGCATACCGCAGGCCGGCGCATACGCGCCCGTCCCCGCCCCCGAGCCGAAGGAAATCCCGCAGGGCGCAAATCTCTGTCCCGATTGCGGCGCGCCGTTCACCGCAGACGCGAAGTTTTGCAGTGAATGCGGCCGTACACTGAAGCCATGACGGCGCAGGCATTTCCCTTTGCGCTGCGCTCGTGCGTGTGGGAGATCACGCTGGCATGCTGCTTCCGCTGCGCTTACTGCGGCTCCAATGCCGGTAAAGCGCGTGAGAACGAGCTGACAACCGCAGAATGTCTCGACGTCGCACGGCAGCTCGCTGAGCTGGACTGCCGGCGCGTTTCGCTGATCGGCGGCGAGGTGTTCATGCGGGACGACTGGGCGCAGATCGCCGGTGCGCTGACGTCGCGCGGTATTCGTGTGTGTATCATCACAAACGGCTTTCATCTCACCATACAGCATGTTGACGCACTGCAGCGCATCGGAATCGAATCGGTTGCCGTCTCCGTGGATGGTCCGGCAGATGTCCACGATGCATTCCGTCAAAATGGCAGTTATGACCGGGCGTTTCAAACAATCCGCACACTGACGGCGGCAGGCATCCCCGTCTCTGTCATCAGCGCGCTGCGCGCCGACAATGCGCCGCGCCTGCCGGCGTTCTATGAAACACTGCGCGATTATCCGATTTTTGCGTGGCAGATTCAGGCGTGTTCACCGATGGGCAGCGCCGGACGCAACACGGTAGACGTCGACTTTGACGCCGGATCGGTTCTTCGCTTTGTGCAGAAAACAGCGCAGACCGCACCGTTTCTCGTGGGTGTCGCGGACAATATCGGCTACTTCACGCCTGAGGAGGGTACTGTACGCGGCAGACCGGGCGCTGTATTCCGCGGCTGCTCAGCCGGTCTTGAAACACTCGGCATTGACAGCGTCGGCAATGTCCGCGGGTGCGAGTCAATGTACGATCCGCGATTCAACGAGGGCAATCTGCGCACGCAATCACTGCGCGAGATCTGGGAAAACCCGGACGGTTTCGCCTACAACCGCAGGTTCGACGCATCCATGCTTGCGGGCAAGTGCGCCGGGTGTACCTATGCGGACGTATGTGCCGGCGGATGCCGTTCTTACAACTGGTTTCGCGGCGGTACGCTGTATGAAAACCCGCTTTGCGCTCGAAAAAGTGTACAATCTTGACAATTCCGCCGAAATCTGCTACACTGAAAGCACCAATTAAAGGAGGTACAAGTATGAAAAAGATGTTCAAAAAAACGCTTGCAGTCCTGCTGTGCATCTGGATGCTGTGCCTGACCGGAATCGCAGCTTTCGCCGCAAGTGAACAACCCTATGAGACGGTGTCTGCCGTCAAGATCAGCAATACCGCTCTTGCCATGCTCTATGGCGGCACCGCACAGCTTACCGCCACTGTACAGCCCGACGGCGCCGACGCACGCGTCACATGGTCGTCCTCCAACTCTAAGCTCGTTTCGGTGGATTCCACCGGCAAGCTGACCGCGGCGAAGGATACCGGCGACACGCCGTCCGGCAAGCAGACCGTCACAATCACGGTCGCATCCGTGCAGAATCCGAACGCCAAGGCCGTATGCGTCGTGACGGTGGATAACGATCCGCCCACGAAGCTGAACACGATCCTCACGCTGCTCCAGTCGCTCTACACCGCGATGGTCGGTGCGCTGGCAGATCCGGCCAAGCAGTTCTTCAATGCATTCGTCGACTTCCTCAAGAAGCTCGTCGAGGTTCTGCCAAAGACCGCAGCGTAAAACAATACCATTCAACAAAAAAGCAGTCCGGAAGCCGATCTGGTTCTCCGGACTGTTTTTTGCTGTTTACGGAGGGTTACGGGGTTCCACAATACCGGTGTCATCGCGAGTGAAGCGCGACGGTTTTACGCAGATGCCGGTTGGGTTCCTGTACACAACGCCCGATATGGCGGCAAGCATAGATGCCCTACGCGACGTCGCCGCTACGTTTCCCGCAGGGGACGATGCCTACATCGTCCCGACGTTCGGGAACATGCCGTGTCCGGCAGAATATGCGCAAATAATAAACCGTCATTACGAAGGAGCGAAGCGACTGCGGCAATCCGTTCCCCCTGTGCGGCCGATATGTTCGGTTTTGGTGAACGGATTGCTTCGCTGCGCCCGCAATGCAATTAGACGGTAGATATTAGATGGTAGATTGTAGATATGCGTGCAGAAGGTGCGGCGGGGCGGTATCAGCCGCCCGTTTGATTGCATCGTACGGCAAAGACCGGGCGGCAGGTTGCCGAACGGTCACAGCCCGCCGGGGATGCGTACTGCGCGGCTGTGTCTTCGCTGGACGGTATCGCACCGCAAAGATGCTTTTCCGACCATTCCGTAATAAACCGAAAGGCCGCCGCATTTCGTGATGAAGTGCGGCGGCGTGGTTTTTATTCTGTTTACGGCAGGAGCTTCAGCAGCAAATCCAGATCGTATGCTTCCTGTACCTGCTTCGGCAGCCGTCCGAACAGGGCGCGGAAGAACGCTTTCAATTTGGCGAAGAAGCCGGTCTTGACGTTGACCGTTTCGGTTTCGGACTCGGCGAGAACCTTGCCGTCTTTGATGTACTTTGTCTGCACGGTATAGGTTGCCTTGGCTTCCTTTTCGGTGTACGTGTCGGCTGCGCCTTTGTCCTGTCCGTTGATGTACCAGTGCACGGCAGCATCGGGAACGGGATTCGTCACCTCTGCCGTGAACGTGATCGTCGTGCGGTAGTCGACCGTCTTGCTCTGCGTATAGTTGCGGATGGCGACCGTCGGCGGGATCGGCTTTTCGATCACGATGGCATAGTAGCTGAAGTGGTCGGTTTCAAAGACCATAAAGCCGTTCTCATATCGTGCGTTCATTTTTTCGAGTTTACCCGTTTCGGTGTTGACGTGGTAGACCATGCACTTTGCGGGGTCGAATCCGGAAGGCACGGGAATGCGCACCGTGACCTTGCCGTTCGGCTGCACGGCAGCGCCGTCCTTCACCATGGTAATGTCAAACACCGCGTTCTTATCGCTGTTCAGGTCGACGAGATTGAACGCCGCGCCGTCAAATATCTGCTCGACTTGCAGTTCGGCATCGTCCTCAAACGCCGTTTCGGGATAGGTCAGCGAAATGCCGCTGCCCGTGTCCTTGACGGTCTTGGTCGGGATCTTCGGCAGAACCTGCG
The DNA here is from genome assembly GCA_017450005.1 of Clostridia bacterium. Lineage (GTDB taxonomy): Bacteria > Bacillota > Clostridia > Oscillospirales > Acutalibacteraceae > UBA1425. The sequence continues at coordinate 5,283 of JAFSYM010000143.1, read as the reverse complement.
TTTCTTTCGTGCCGCAGCCGTAGATGCAAGCACGCTCCTGCAAGCCCTCGGCTTCTGTCGTTGCTTCTTTTACCGTGACCCATGCGCCGAAGCTGTGGGCAATCATCGGCAAAACCGTGATTTCACCGAGCGTCTCGCCGCAGACGCTGCACTTCGTATACTGTTTGCCGTCCGCCGTGCACGTCGCCGGTTCGGTGACGTCCTGCGGCGTGTGCGCAGTTTTGTCAATGCTCTCGGTGTAGCTGTCGCCGCAGCGCGTGCAGGTAAAGGTTCTCACGCCCTCGGCAGAGCAGGTCGGCTCTTTTGTCACGACCGCGTTGTACGCATGACCGAGTGGCGGAAGTTCTTGCGCTTCGCTCAGCGGTTCGCCGCACACGGCGCAGACCGTGTAGACGGAACCGACTGCCGTGCACGTCGGCTCGATGCGCACCTGCTTTTCGGTGTGGTCGGTCTTTTGGATCGGTTCGGTGTAGCTGTCGCCGCAGCGCGCGCAGGTGTAGGTCGTCACGCCCTCGGCGGTGCAGGTGGGTTCGGTCGTCACCGCGCTGTCATACGCGTGACCGAGCGCAGGAATCTCAACTGCTTCGCTCAGCGTTTCGCCGCAGATGGAACACTTTGTGTACTGCCTGCCTTTTGCCGTACAGGTTGCGGGTTCGGTCACGTCCTCGGGCGTATGCGCAATCTTTTCAATGTCCTCGGTGTAGCTGTCGCCGCAGATCGTGCATGTATACGTGCGCACGCCTGCCGCAGCGCACGTCGGCTCGGTCGTCACTTCGGATGTGTAGTCGTGTGCGCACGATGATCCGTGACCGTCACAAACACGGAATTCGATATTATTTTGTTCCGCATATTTTTTTGCGTAGCAGTCTGTCGTTTTGGAACAGATGTACCATGAACTCGATGAAATGAAAAATGCGTATGAATCGATGCTTGTAGTTGAGGGCGGGATATGGACTTGCACTAAACTGCGGCACTCGGCAAACGCTTTGTACCCAATCTCTTTTACGCTGTTCCCGATCATTACATTCGAGAGCTTTGTGCAGGATGCAAACACATACTCTCCTATACGGGTCACACGATTCGGAATCTCGATCTGCAAAAGATTTTTGCTCCCGGCAAACGCATAGTCCCTGATGGTTGAAACGCTCTCGGGAATCGTCACACTGACGAGATTTTGGCCGCTGACAGCCCATTTACAAATAGTCGTAACACCGTCCGGAATAACAAAGGATTGTGACGGATTGCCGCTTGGATATGCGATCAGCGCGGTTTTTGCTTTGTTATACAGAGCGCCGTTTTCGTCAATGATAAAGTTTTCATTATGCTCGTCAACCGTAATAACGGTTAGCTTCGGACAGACATTGAATGCCGCCTCGACGACAGATACACTGCGGCCGAGAGTTACGTGATCTAACTCTGTACATTCCTGAAAAGCATTCTCGCCAATGCTCGTAACATTGTCCGGTATTGTTACACTTTTAAGCCCTGCACAATTCTGTAATGCAAGACTACCAATATGCCGTACGCTGTCAGGGAAAGTGACTTCTGTTATTCTTTCGCAGAATCGGAAAGCTTCATCTGCGATACAGATCGTTTCCGGCAAAACAGCATAATTGCCCGAGAGTGATGTTTTTGTACAGATCAAGTGATGACCGCAGTACAATGCTTCGTCTGTCCAATTTGTCTCATCGTCAAAGAATGCTGTACTGTATAGTGCGTAGCTTCCAATTCGAGCCACGCTGTCCGGCATCTCTATTTTGGAAAGATTTCCGCAACCGCCGAATGCCCATGCGCCGATGCTTTTAACGCTGTCCGGTATCGTTATGCCCGTCAGCTGTGCGCAGTACATAAACGCTTCGTCTGCGATGGAGATCGTTCCGGGCAAAATATCTTTTTCCCCGCTGATCGAGGGGTTTGCGCTGATTAAGTGATGACCGATATAAATGAATTCGTCGGGCTTACTCAGATTCTTGTTATCAAATGGAGTATAATAAAACGCTTTGCTTCCGATGCGTATTACGCTGTCCGGTATCGTAACGCTCTTCAGGTTGGTTAGATTAGCAAACGCCCAATTGCCGATACTTGTTATGCCATTGCCCAAAGTGATTGTGCTGATGAAAGAACGGTAAGCATACCACGGCGCATACGCACCGTTTTCATAATCACGTATTTTGCCTGTGCCGTTTACGGTCAGTATGCCGGTGGCAATATCCAGTGACCACATGACATTGTCAGCATCTACACCGCATGTGCCGTAATACGTTTCTGCAGCAGCTGTAACGGACAGCCAATCTGCTATCCCCGCAAGGCTTGCCGCGGGCGCTGTACCGAGCAGCAGGAGGATGCACAGGATGCCGGCCAGTATACGTTTTCTTCTCATAGAAATACCTCCAAAAAAATGTATTATATAGTCATTTTGACTACACAATGTATTATATCATGGTCAAAATGATTATACAATACAAATACAGAATAATTTGAATGTATTTTGGAGCGTAAGGAAATGGAACTGGATTATACCGCAATCGGCAAACGCATCCGCGCGAGGCGCAGCCGTCTCGGTTTGTCGCAAGAACAGATGGCTGAGCGCGCCAATCTGTCCGTTCAACACGTCAGCCATATCGAGACCGCCAACACGAAGCTCAGTCTGCCCGTGCTTGTGCAGATCGCCAACACACTTGGCGTCACCCCCAATGATCTGCTCTGTGACAGTCTGGAACACGCCGCGGACGCCTACCGCAATGAGATCGACGAAATCGTTGCCGACTGCGATATCCACACACTGCGTGTCGTGTCCGAAATCGTCAAGGCCGCCGTGCCCGCACTGCGGAAATACGGCGTAGAACAAGACAAATAGGGTGATCGACGAAACAGAGACAATGCTAACGGTATAGGTAACCGCCGATTCCATCAGGGTTACGTAAAAAAACGGATTCTTTTGAATAGCATAAAACGGAACAGTCGCCCCACATCTGTAAATGTCGGGCGACTATTTTATCGTCTGAGCTTATGACAAAAAAACTCCCGAAGGATAATCCCTCGGGAGATGCTGGAGCTGATGGTCAGAATCGAACTGACAACCTGCTCATTACGAGTGAGCCGCTCTGCCATTGAGCCACATCAGCGCGGACAGCTTCTATATTATAATCGAAGCTGTTCCATTTTGCAAGTGTTTTTTTAAATTTTTTTAGTTTTTTTCAAAAAATTATCCGCGGCGCAGGATCAGAAGCACCGCGACGCAGATCGCAACGATCACCGCGGCCGTCACAAGCGTCACGACCGTCGCATTATTCCGGCTGCTGCTCTCCCGTGCGGGAAGCAGTTTTGCACTGCGCAGCGCACGTGTCAGCGGCTTATATAAAAGCAGCGTGATCGCGGCGTTCAGACCGCCCTTGATCGCATTGAACGGCAGGAACACCGGCACGAGCATCGCAATCACAGCCTCACGCGGCGCACCCATATACAGCGGTGTCAGAAATGCATTCCACAACAGCATCAGCACCGTCATCAGCACCGCGCCGCTGAGCAGTCCGATCACTGCGGCATTCAGGTTGCGGCGGTATTTATACAGCAGTGCGCCCGGCAGTATGAATGCAGAGGACGCGACGACGTTCATCACAAGTCCGATCCAGCCCGTCCCGCTGAAGGTGAGCATCTCCAGCACCGAGGTCACAATCGTAACGAGCAGCGCCGGCACAGGACCCAGCAGCAGTCCGCCGATCGCCAGTATCACGTCCTTCGGGTCGTACTTCAGCCACGCGGCCGCGGGCAGCAGCGGCGGCAGCAAAAAGTGCGAAGCGGCGACGAGCGCGTACGCAATCGCAACGAGCATGGCGCACACGGCCAGTGTTTTTGTGTTCATTTTCCGTTTTTCCTGCATGACAATCCCTCCTAAAAAAGAAGTCTCACGAATCGTCGGGGAAACAATTCGTGAGACAATGCAATATGATTGGATATCCTCTCACATCCGGACTATACCGTCGGTACCGGAATTGCACCGGTTCAGCCTTGCGGCTCGCAGACTTTCACTGCCGGTGGGGAATTGCACCCCGCCCCGAAGATATTCGTATTATAGCACGGTTTGCGGAACGTGTCAAGCAGTCCGGATCAGAATGGCGCCGTTTTTCTGCGAATGCGCGGCAGCGATCCATAGTATTCATCCCAGACGTGATCGAGCGCCACGGCCAGCTCGCGCATGAGCGCCTGGCTGTACTTGCCGCGGACGTTGTTCTTCGTAAACATAACCATCAGGTAGCAGCCGCCGTTGTCGGTCTGGACGACCGCGCAGTCGCCCGCCGTGCCGTACACGCCGCTCTCGTAATGCCAGCCGCTCTTGTGCGCGGCGGGACGTCCGATGCCGTCGCGGATCGGGGAATACTTCGCCTTGCACAGCAGGTTCCACGCGTGCGAGGCATGCTTTGCGCCGGAATGGCAGTAGTTGTACAGCTCAAACCACTCTGTCGCGCGGTCACGCACTATGCAGTTGCCCATGTAATTGTAGGACTCCACAACCGTACCGCTGCCGATGCTCTTCAAAAACGCATTGAACTTTTCCCGCCCGATCAGCCGCAGGAAAATCTCGTAGCAGCAGTTGTTGGACACATGAATCATCCGCTGCAGCAAATACTCCACGGTATAGGTGCCGCTGGACGCGCCGAAGTCGTTGTAATGCAGCTTGCCGCGGTTGACCCGGATCTTCGTATCGAGCGAGAGCTTGCCGGCGTCCATCTGGCGGCAGATATACAGCAGCATCATTGCCTTGATGGTACAGTTGCTCTGGAAGCTCTTGTCCGCACGGTAGGACGCAACCTCCCGCAGCGCATTGCCGCTGATGTCATACAGTCCCCACGCCACAGAAAAGTTGTAGCGGCTGTAAACCTTTTCGATCTCTTTTTGCAGATCTTCGGAAATTGTATAGCTGTGCTCCTTGCGAATACCCCAGCAGGCATTTGCAGTCGGAAAAGTCGCCGCAGCGATCATCAGCACGGAAAGGATCAGGCACAGCGCCCGTCGCATTGTTTTCATCATTCTACCTCTTTCGACAAATATGTGCATATTATACAAGATGTTGCGGTCGTTGTCAATGATTTCCACAAGAAAAACGCATCTTCCGATTTGCCTCCCCTGCGTGTCAAACGACCGTCACGGCTCACGCATGAAAATTATTCGCAGCGAAAGAAAGGACGTCGGCGAGGAAATCGTGGTCATACTCGCATTTCTGACGCTTGCGGGAAAGACTCATTTTCTTTGAAGTTGGGTAGTTTTTAAGGACATTCAAAACGA
>JAFSYM010000142.1 GCA_017450005.1 Clostridia bacterium | reverse complement strand
GGCGCGCGGCAATCCGTACTCCTTGCTTTTGTTTTTACGCTCTGCTGGGGGAACGGATCGCCGCGGTCGGCGTTTGCCTCCCTCGCGATGACACCACCTTTACTTGCTTCTTACCATCCCACAAAATTCCGTGATGAACCGAATAATCTGAAAAAAGTAAAGGTATAGTAAGCAGCGCCCTGCCGATCGGCAGGGCGCTGCTAAATTATTCGCTCTTCACGGTTTTTTGTGGGATGACGTTTTTTTACCTTGATTCTGATTGTGTGCACCTTTATGGTGCACGAAAAAAGATCGTTTCACTGTTTTTTTAAGACGTTTTTGTTGTCTTGAACAATGAACGAAATATGTCAAGCACAGGCTCCCTTGTGTAAAGGGAGCTGTCATGCGGCAGCATGACTGAGGGATTGTTGCCGATTTTTAGATGACGACAGATGTGACAACCCCTCCGAGCGCCTTTCGGCGCCCACCTCCCCTTACACAGGGGAGGCTATAACATGGTGCTTGTACAAAGGATGTTATTCTTTCCCACAAAAATCCGTGAAGAACCAAATTATTTATCGTAAATTGAAACGTTTTAAACCGGCCAGACTGTCAATGCATTTTGGGCTAAATAGTCTGCACGCTTATAAATCAACTCTTCGTTCCAAACTGGTTCATCCAGGTATTCCGAAAGTGTTTCGATGCCTTCGGCATATTTCTTTAACCCGCCAAGATTCCCTTTGCCTACTTTTTTGGTCTCCCAATCTGCGTCGCGAATCGAAGCATTCAATGCTTGTGTAATAATCGCTAAATTTCCCAAAGTTAGTATCTCTCTGTCGCGCTTTGCCACCAGAACGTTGTCGCCCTCAAAAATCCAATTGTTTCTCCACTTTTTCGGCATCAGATGCTCAAGGCTGTATTTGCTGATGCCAAGAAGCTGTGTCGCGTATCTGCTGCGATTGCGGATTTTGCTCTCGATCAGATACAATACGCCTGCGGCATAGCGATTTGTCAGAACTGACGTATGAAACGCTTCCGACACTTCTTCATCTGTGGGCATTCGATTGACAGAGGCGTCCTTGTCCAAAATTGCCTGCGCAAGATCCTCTTTTGTACGCACTTGATTCAAAATCAACCGTTCAGTGAATAAGTGATTGTAATTCTTGGTCGTTTGTCTGGTAACTAATCTGCGCATAAGATATGTTTCCAAAAATGCATACATCTCATTTCTGACGCTCAAATCAGCTACATTCTTTTCGAGATACAGCACATAGGGCACCAACGTTACCGTATCAAGTGCAAACATGATTGCATTTATTCGGGAAATACCGGCTTCTGCCGGCAGTTCTTCCTGAAGCGGCTTTTCTGAAATTGCACTGCGAAACGTAATCGCATATTCTCGGATCTCCTTGATTATCGCAGATTTGTCTCCATGTCTGTATTTCTTAATAAATGCTTTATAGGAATCAAACAATCGATCCAGCTTTGAATACTGGTTTTTGTCCTCCGTACTGACTTTATATGCAGCATCTTGAATAATAATCATCAGAAATGCATAGAAGAACAAATCGATATATGTACGCCTGAAACGGCCGGTCGTAATCTCTTGATCCCAGTAATCCCTCGTTTCTTCATCCTTTTCAAATATTTCCAACCAATCTTTCTTATAGGCTTCAATATCCTCACGGCCGAAGAAATAGTTTTTCAGCAATTCTGCAGTCGTCAGACGGACGCCAAGAGAGTTGATGGTATCGAAAATCTGTTGTTCGTCCTCATCATAGTTCAAGTCGATCCCGACAAAAACAATTCTATTGCAGATCGTGTCGAAGTTTAGTTTCTGCGGATCGGCATTCTGTTTGAAAAAGCAATATGCTTGCGTAACGCGGTCGCTTCCCTGCATATCCTCAAGGGTAGTTAATTCCATGATGTGGTTGTAAGCCTTCTCATCGTTGAAACTATGGCGAAGAACCGGACCGCCGATATCCTCGTCAAGCATAAAGCGCTTTTCAAATTTTTTATGTGATCCGGTTTTCAAGCTTAATACTTTCAGCAAGATGCTTAAAGTAGTCATTCTCTGCTGCCCATCAACAACAAGACGCACATCACCGACCGGATCAGATGCATTGGTCATTTGTTGTTTTAAAATCAGGGATCCCATAAAGTATGCATTTGCATTTCCGGGTGCGCAAACATACTCAATGTCTGTTAAAAAGCGCTCCCATTGTGCTTTTTCCCAAACATATGCGCGTTGGAAAAACGGTACTTCCAGAATACGACTACCGTTGAATATTTCATTTAAGGTTCGTTTACCCGCATCCACAATATCATCTCCGATGAAAAAAGTCTTTCGGGCTGCCTGAAGGCAGCCCGTTTCGTTTGCGCAGGATCAGTCGAGAATGTCGCCGTAGGTGCCGGGGGCGAGGAGCGCGGCGTTGGCTTCGTCGGTGTCGATGTGCATCGCCAGCGCATACTTCGGGCTGACGCGCACGACCACGTCGCCGAAAATCAGCGAACGCTCGGGCGAGTCGACCTTGACGGAAACGATCTGCTTGTCGTGCATGCCGTACTTTTCGGCGTCTTCGGGCGTCATGTGGATGTGGCGTTTGGCGACGATTACGCCGCAGTCGATGTCCACCTCGCCCTTCGGACCGACGAGCTTGCACGGCGCGGTGCCGGCAACGTCGCCGCTCTCACGCACGAACGCCTGCACGCCGATGGTGCGCGCGTCGGACGCGGACAGCTCGACCTGCGTTTCGGGACGCACGGGGCCGAGGATGGACACAGCGGGAAAGCTCTTTTTGGGGCCGATCACCTGTACGCGTTCTTCGCAGGCAAACTGGCCGGGCTGAGAGAGATCCTTTTTCGGGGTGAGCTGATAGCCCTCGCCGAACAGCGTCTCCAGCACTTCCTGCGTCACATGCAGATGGCGTGCGGATGTTTCGATCAAAACGGGTTTGTTCATGGGTAAGACTTCCTTTCTATAAAACGATTATATTTTTTTGAGTTTAAGCGGGATACTTTCGCCCTCGATGCGCGCGGCTATGCGCTCGAACGCGCGTTTTGCGGGGCTTTTTTTCGGCAGCGGCTCCCCTTTCGGCAGGCGGAACGTGACCTCGGGGTCCTCCGGTACAATGCCGATCAGCTGCACGCCGACGCGGTCGATCGCGTCGTCCACGTTGGTAAGGAAGCTGTTCTCCACGGCAAGGCGGTGAAAGCGGTTGAGTATAAGACGCAGATCCGCAACGCCTGCCGCACGCAGGCAATCCGCCGCACGTCCGGCGCTGCGCAGACACACGCTGTCCGCTGTGGCAACGACCAGCGCGCTATCCGCCATAGCGGCTGCGAGCGAAAATTCTCCGACCACTCCCGCAGGCGCGTCGATCAGAATGAAATCAAAATCATCCTCATAGTTTCCGATCATGGCTCGCATGCCGTCCGCCGTAAAGTCCGCGCTCTCCTGCAGCGGCGCGGCAAGCAGCGAAATACCGCCCGCATCGACCAGCGCCTGCTGCGCATCGCACGATCCGCGCAGCACGTCGCCCCAGTCAAACACCAGCGCGTCGCCCGCCTGAAACAGCAGGTCAAGGCTGCGAAGCCCCAGATCGCAGTCTACCGCCAGCACACGGCGGCCGCGCGCTGCCAGCGCACGGCACAGGCCAACCGTCAGAGACGATTTGCCGACGCCGCCTTTGCCGGATGCGATCACGATTTTTTTGGCCATAAGCGTCTCCTTATCCGATCAGCTTATTTTCCGCGGGCGCGTTGCCGACCGACCCGGCGGAAGTGAAGTAGAAGTCGTAGATATCCTGGGCAATCGGCAGCAGCGACGTGGACGTCGATACACCTTCGCCCACAATGCACAGCGCGATCTCCGGATCGTCATACGGCGCAAAGGACACAAAGAACGCGTTGTTGATCTTGACGCGTCTGCCGTCCGAGCCTGTCCAGACGGCCTGCGAGGTACCGGTTTTGCCCGCGACGTCTACAGGCAGCTCACGGAAATACTTCGCACCGTAGCCCACCTTGCAGAAGCGGTACATGCCGCGCTTGACAAGGTCCAGATTTTCCGGACGGAAGCCGGCCTTGCCGAGCACCTCCGGCACGTTTTCCAGTATCGTTTCGCTGTAGTCGTAGCTCTTGATGGACTTGATAAAATGCAAACGGTAGCGTGTGCCGCCGTTGGCAATGATCGCGCAGTAATTCGCCAGCTGAATGGGCGTGAACAGGTTGCCCTGTCCGATCGCGGTCTGGATATTGTAACCCGCATACCACGGCTGGCCGAGCGAGGAACGGTATTCCGGACTGTCCATGACGCCGATTGCTTCACTCAGCTCCACGCCTGTTTTTTGCGCCAGGCCGAGCATGGTGCGGTACTCATTCATTTTGGCATAGCCGAGATTTTTACCGCAGTCGTAGAAGAAGGAGTTGCATGACTCGCACAGCGCGGTGATGACGTTCTGGTAGGACGTGGTGTGCGCCTGTTCGCATTTGAAGTTCTGCTCAAGGTAGCGGTATGTACCGCTGCAGAAAATGCGCGTGTCCTCAGTGATCACGCCCTCCTCGAGCGCAGCGAGCGCGACGGACATTTTGATCGTCGAGCCCGGCTCATACGTACTCAGCAGCGCACGGTTATACAGGGGATTTCCGTCGCGGTTTTTGGCCAGATCCTCGTAGTCTTCGGCATATGTTGCGTTGTCGTAGGTCGGATAGGTCGCGCTGGCCAGCACTTCGCCCGTATTGACCTTGACAACCACGGCGGCGCCTGCCGACGGGATGGGTTTGGAAATGGAGTTGAGCGTCTGCGAGAGCGTGTCCTGCACCACCTTTTGCAGATGGGAGTCGATCGTCGTGATGATCGTGTTGCCCTGCTGCGGCGGCTGTATGATTTTCGTCGTTTTGGAACCGTCGGCATTGGTCGAGATCATGCGCTGACCGTCCTTACCCTTGAGGTACGATTCCTCGGCGCTCTCAAGTCCGCTCTTGCCGATCACGTCGTTCATGCCGTAGCCGTCGTCCTTGCGCGCGGCATACTCTTCGGCGCTGATTGCGCCCACAACGCCCAGCAGATGCGGCGCGATTGTGCCGTCCGCGTACTCGCGGTACGACACGATCTCGGCCGTCACACCTTTATAATAGGCGCTGTTTTCCTTGATCCGCGCCACCAGCTTCGTCGACACGTCCTCGGCGAACGTGTACGGATAGCTGACCGAGAAGGACAGGCGCTTCATTTCGTACCGCACGGACGCGATCTTGCGCGCGTCGGCGGGAGTGTATTCCTCCAGATGGAACATGTCGATGAGCGCGTCCATGCAGTTCTGCGCTGTGGCGTAGTCGTTGAGCGAGAGCATGTCGCGGCTCTTCATGACGGCGATATCGTATTCCCGATCCTCCTCAAACACAAACACGCCGCGTGCGTCATAGAGAATCGGCAGGTTATCCGTCCACTCCTCGTTATTCAGCTCGAACAGGCGGATAAGACTGTAAATCAGCGCGTTGCGCTCGGAATCGGTGGTCGGAAAGTTGGCGCTTTCAAATACGATGGAATTGCCCTGCCGGTTCGTCACGAGGGGATTGCCGTTGCGGTCAAGGATTTCGCCGCGCGTGGCCGGTATGACCGACGTGCGCGAGGCAATCGAGCCGTCTGCGGCATGCAGCGGCGCGTCGATGATCTGAATCTTGACCAGCGTGCAGAAAAACAAAAGGATCACTGCGCCGAAAATCGAGATCAACGTGATGACGCGTCCCTTTGCGGAAATCCTGTCCATGAAAGCACCCCCTTCCTTTAGATGTTAGATTATAGATCTTAGATTTTAGAATCGGGCGGGGCAAAGCCCCGCTCCCCATGTTAATCGGGTACGGGCAAAGCTCATCATTTTCAACAATCTACAATCTAAAATCTACAGTTTTAATCGTTCTTTATCGACTATTCTCTTGGTCAATCATCACCGATCGGCAAAGCGCATTTCCAATGCCCGTGTCGGAAAATACAGCAGCGGCAGGAACAAAAGCGAGTACACGAGCGACGGAATGTAGAACGTCAGAATCTTATACGCCGCGTCGAGATGACCGCCGATCACCATGTCGCGCACGAAGCAGCAGCTCCCGTGCACAAACAGCGCACCGGCGCTCATCAGGATCGCCGTCAGAAAATTGTTGCGCATCACGTGTGTAATCAGCGCGCCGCAGACAAACGCCAGCGTGGTGAGCACGATTGCGTGAAAGCTGCCGCCGAATGCGGCGCCGTCCCACAGCAGGCCGGCGAACACACCGAAAAACATGCCCGCCATCTCGCGTTCAAACATCGCCGCGCAGACCACGGCGGGCACCAGCGGCATCGCCCGGAACCCGAAAAAAGACGGCAGAAGTCCGTCCGTATTCTGCAGCAGGGCAATCAGAAGCAGCCCCGCCGCCAGACACAGACGGCGTATGTAGACGTTTTTGTTGTCAAACTCCTGCTTTGTGAACATAGTCTTTCTCAGCTTGTAAAATTGGTAATGACGAATACGTCGATCAGGTTTTCATAGTCCACGTACGGTCGGATAATGGCATAGGAAGAAATGTTTTCCGTCGCGTCCGTGATCTCCGTCACCTCGCCGATCAGAAGATCCTTCGGAAAAATGCCGCCCGTACCGCTGGTACAGACAATACCGCCCGGCGACATGGCTGTCGTTCGCGTCGCGCCGGCAAGCCGGATCAGACCGTCGGCCGCCATGGACGCCGTCGTCTCGACATAGCCTGCCTCGCGCGTGCGGATCTCGTATGCGCTGACGAATACAGAGGGATTCAGCAGCGTACTGACGGTGCACTGCGTGGGCGTGACCGCCGTCACGACGCCGACCAGATATTTCTCGTAGATTACGGGATCGTTGACGTGAATGTCGTGCAGCGATCCGCGGTTGAGCGTCATCGACCCGTACAGGTCGGAGGCGTCGGAGGCAATATTGGACGCGGGCTGGAATTTATAGTCCGGATGCTCCTGCTTGATTTCGAGGAACTTTTCGTACAACTCCAGTTTCTGCTGAAGCTGCTCGTAGTCCACGACTTTTTCGCGGCTCTGTGCGAGCTTCTTTTCAAGCTCCTTGACCTGTCCCTCGTAGTATGCGGCAGAGCGGAAGTGCAGCCGCAACTTGCCGAGTCCCTGCGCCGCCTTTGCCGCGGCACGGTTGACCGGCGTAAAAACAAAGTTCACGGCGCTTGTGAACGGCGACTCCTTTTCAGTCGTCAGCGCGGCGATCATGGAACCGCACAGCAGCACGGCAAGTACTGCCAGAAACGCCTTGAACGTATAGCTTTTCAGAAAATTCTTCATGCCCGTTTACCTTTTGCTGCCGAACCGCGCGAGCGAACTGCTTTCAAGGCAAATGCCCGTGCCGTCAACCACACAGTCAAGCGGCTTTTCCGCCACAACCACGGGAATGTGCGTTTCGTCCGCAATCAATCGGTCGAGTCCGCGCAGCAGCGCACCGCCGCCTGTGAGCATGATACCGCGATCAATGATGTCGGACGCCAATTCGGGCGGCGTCTTTTCAAGCGTCATTTTGATCGCTTCCAGAATCATTTCTACCGGATCAGCCAGCGCCTCACGCACCTCTTCGGACGTGATCTCTACATGCTTGGGCAGACCGTCCAGCAGATTGCGCCCCTTGATGTGCATTGCGCCTTCACCGTCGTAAGGGTAGGCGGAGCCGATCTTGATCTTGATCTCCTCAGCCGTGCGGTCGCCAATCAGCAGATTGTACTTCTTTTTGATGTACGCTATAATCGCCTCGTCGAACAGATTGCCCGCTACACGCACCGAGCGTGAGGTCACGATGTCGCCCAGCGAAATCACGGCCACTTCTGCCGTACCGCCGCCGATGTCCACAACCATGCTGCCCGTCGCGTCGCCCACCGGCAGTCCTGCGCCGATTGCGGCCGCCATCGGTTCCTCAATCGTGCTGACGAATTTTGCGCCGGCGCTCTTGGCCGCGTCGTAAACGGCGCGCCGCTCCACCTCCGTCACGCCGGACGGAATGCAGATCATCACACGCGCACGGCTGAACGGTGATGCGCTGACAGCGCGATGAATAAACGCCTTGAGCATTTCGGCGGTAATCTCGAAGTCGGCAATGACGCCGTCCTTGAGCGGACGGACGGCCGTGATCGAGCCGGGTGTACGGCCGATCATTTCCTTTGCCTCGGAACCGACCGCAACGACCTTGGGCGGATTGCTGCGCTGGTCGACCGCCACAACGGACGGTTCGCGGATGACGATTCCCTTGCCCTTGACGAACACGAGCGTGTTCGCTGTGCCGAGGTCAATGCCGATATCCTGTGAAAATAACATGGAGATTCCTCCCGTTTCTGACTTATGCGGTGTGTTTTATTTGAAGTGTATCGTTTGCAGTACGGCGTCGAGATCCACGCCGGAGAGTTTTCCGGTCGGCACCGTGCAGTTGATGCGGCAGACACTGCCCGGTTCGGTTTGCAGCAGATAGGTGATCTGCGTCACGTCCTGCAGATCGTACTGTGTGCGATATGCGGTATAGCCGTCGATCGAGGTTTCGCTCTTGGATATGCCGATGTCTGCGGACAAACGCGCAAGCGCGGTGTCCGTTTTCTCAAGCGCTTCGGTCAGCGATCCCTTGAGATCGGCGTAGATCATGATGCGCGCGTCGGTATCCTTATGCCGCAGGATCAGGTTGTTCTCGCCGATCTGCTCCCAGCCTGCCGGCAAGGTCAGAACCACATACCGGTCCTCGATCCGGTCGCCGCTCTCGATCACGCCGGGGAATGTGACGGCATGCGTCTGGTACTCGCCCTCCTGCCCGGCGGCGGCAGTGCCGTTCTCCGTCGGCGCGGCAATCGGCTTTTTGCTGTTGCTGTCGGTCACGATCTCGACAAGATCGCCGACGCTGTCCACAACCGTCACGCCGTGCGCGTCGGTCATGATGACGTGCTCCAGACCCTGCTGATCCACGACAATCTGTCCGTAAGGCGACGTGTGCTTACAGGCGGTGAACGCAAAAACGAGCGTCAGCACGGCGCAAACCAGAACAATGGCTTTTTTATTCATTAGTATGTCCCGTCCTTTCCCGGAAAAACGTCATTTTTTGTCCTCGCCGATCTCGACGAGCATGAATGCGCCTGTCCACAGGAACAGGGCGATAAACGCGCCGAACATCAAAAAGCCGGCGGACGAAATCTGCAGTATTTCCAGCTTGACGATCGCGGATGCAATCGAGCTCAGAAAGTTCTTGCCCAGCACGCCCATTTTGGCCAGTGTAATTGTGCCGTCCAGATACGGCGCGGCAAACGCGCGGAACGCGCGGAACAGACCGAAAACCGACATGCCTGCCGCAATCGAGACAATCAGCGTCGGCAGTTTGCTTTTGCAGCAGATCGCCGTCACGGCAGCCGCGATGCCCAGCAGCAGCGCGACGCCGAGAAACACGCCGGACGTAATCAGCCACGGCATTGTGCTCCTGACCTCTTCGGTCATTTCCAAACTCTCCTGCGCGTGATAAATCGCGTGCTTGCCCAGAAAGAGCTGATAAATATCATACAGACTCACGTGCTCGCCGATGAGCGTGTCGCGGATGCTCACGCTGCCCACGACCTGCACCATCGGCGTAAAGATCGCAATCGGGATCACGCACAGCGCCAGCAGAACGGCGACGACTTTATACACGATTTTGTAAACCATGAGGATGCCTCCCTGCGCTTGCCATTATTTCCATGAAGAATTGAGCGCCACAGTGCGGTTGAGCACAAGATGCTCCGGCGTGCTGTCCTTATCGACGCAGAAGTAACCCTGGCGCATGAACTGGAATGTATCGCCCGGCTGCACGGCGGCAAGACTGCCCTCGATCATGCAGTCCTGAAGCACCACAAGCGATTCGGGATTAAAATGCGCCTCGTAATCATCGCCCGGGTCCTCCACATTGAACAGGCGGTCATACAGCCGCACCTCTGCCCTGACGCAGTCCGCCGCACTGACCCAGTGCAGCGTACCCTTGACCTTGCGGCCGTCGGGCGCGTTGCCGCCCTTGGTTTCGGGGTCGTATGTGCAGTGCAGGCACGTCACGTTGCCGTCGTCGTCCGTCTCATAGCCCGTGCAGCGCACGAAGTAGGCGCTCTTGAGCCGCACCTCGTTGCCGGGGAACAGACGGAAATATTTCTTGACCGGCTCGGCCATGAAGTCGTCCTGCTCGACGAAAATTTCGCGTGAGAACGTGACCTCGCGCGTACCCATTTCCGGGTGATCGGGATGATTTTCAACTTCGATTTTTTCAGTCTGTCCTTCGGGATAATTGTCGATCACAACGCGCAGCGGACGCAGCACCGCCATCGCACGCGGCGCACTGTCGCCGAGCGCATCACGCGCGCACGCTTCCAGAAGACCGTAGTCCACGACGCTGTTTGCCTTGGACACGCCGACACGCTCGATGAAATCGCGCACCGCCTTGGCCGGATAGCCGCGGCGACGGATGCCGCACAGCGTGACCATGCGCGGATCGTCCCAACCGGACACGATGCCGCGCTCCACCATCTCAAGGCACTTTCTCTTGCTGGTGACGCAGTAGTTCAGGTTCAGGCGCGCAAACTCGATCTGGCGCGGCGGCTCGTCGAAGCCGATCTGCTCCAGAACCCAGTTGTACAGCGGGCGGTGGTTTTCAAATTCGAGCGAGCAGAGCGAATACGTCACGCCCTCGCGCGCGTCCGAGAGCGGATGCGCGAAGTCGTACATCGGATAGACGCACCATTTGTCGCCGGTCTGGTGATGGTGCACATGCGCAATGCGGTAGATAACCGGATCGCGCATGTTGATGTTGGGCGACGCCATGTCGATCTTTGCGCGCAGCACACGGCTGCCGTCCGGAAATTCGCCGGCCGTCATGCGGCGGAACAGGTCGAGGTTTTCCTCGACGCTTCTGTCGCGGTAGGGGCTGTTTTTGCCCGGCTCGGTCAGCGTGCCGCGGTAGGCGCGGATCTCCTCCTGCGACAGGTCGCAAACGTATGCCTTGCCGTCGCGGATCAGCTTGAGCGCGCATTCATAGATAAAGTCGAAGTAGCTCGACGCATACAGACATTTGTTCCAGTGGAAACCCAGCCAACGGATGTCCTCCTGGATCGCCTCGACGTACTCCACGTCCTCCTTGGAGGGATTGGTGTCGTCCAGACGCAGGTTGCATTCGCCGCCGTACTTCTCCGCCGTCAGGAAGTCGATGCAGATCGCCTTGGCGTGGCCGATGTGCAGATAGCCGTTCGGCTCCGGAGGAAAGCGCGTCTGCACGCGTGTATTCACACCGGCATCCAGATCCTCGTTGATGAAATCATATATGAAATTGGAAGGGGTTTTTACTTCGTCCATGGTTCTGTTCCTTTCTCACTGCTCGTAATACGCGATTGCGTCCGCAACACGCGCGCGTACTTTTTCCTCTCCCAGCACGCTGTGGATCGCATGCAGGTCGGGCGTGTTGCGCCGGCCGGTCGTCGCGACGCGGATCACGGTCGACACGTCGCCGACATGCCCGCGGTATGCATCGGGATTTTTCTTATACTCTTTGACATTCGGCGTATAGCCGAGCGGTTCGCACAGCCCTTTGATCTTGCGAAACCATTCGTCCTTGTCGTCCGCAGGATCGTACACCGCATCCCACGCGCACAGAATCTGCGCCGCGTCCGCTTTCGACAGGTTGTCCGGCAGCGTATAGTCCGGCGTATACAGCGCGTCGAACAGGTACGACACACTGTCCTTGACCTGCGACCAGACGGCGATGTCCTTGCGCGGTTTCGCGCCGCCGCGGTCGATGGAAAGCACTTGCCGCAAATAATCCGTATCGGCAGAAATGACCGCATAGAAATCGGGGTCGTACTGTCTCGCCCATTCGAGCGTATACTGCGCGACCGTCGCGCCGTCCATGCGGGAAACGACGTTTTTGCTCACGTCCTGCATCTTCACCAGATCGAACAGCGCGCCGCTCTGGCTCATCTTTTTAAATGAGAACGGGAAGTCGAACAGCGATGCCGCCGGATTTGCGCGCCGCCAATCCTCAAAGTTGGAATTGATCAGCGTGAGCAGATACTCGAGCACCGCTTCCTTCGGGAAACCTTCCTCGACGAAGTAGCTCACGGCCGCTTCGGGATCCTTGCGCTTGGAGAGCTTGCGCTTGCCGCCGTTCTCCTCCTTCATCACCGGCGCGACGTGCACATACTTGACGGGACGGAACCCGCACGCGCGAAACAGCGCGATGTGCAGTGGCACGGAGGCGATCCATTCGTCGCCGCGGATGACGTGCGTGACGCGCATGAAATGGTCGTCGCACGCATGCGCGAAGTGATAGGTTGGAATGCCGTCCGTCTTCAGAAGCACGGCGTCGGTGATGTTTTCGGGCATCTCGATCTTGCCGCGAATCTGATCGTCAAACGTAAACTTGCGCGTCCCGTCTCCCGACGAGCGCAGGCGCAGCACATACGGCGTACCGCTTTTGATCCTTGCCTCCTGCTCGGCAAATGTCAGATTGCGGCATGTCGCCCATTCGCCGAAGTAGCCCTTGATGAGCGTACCGGCAGCTTCCTGCTTTTCGCGCAGGGCGGACAGCTCGTCCTCCGTGCAGAAGCAGGGATAGGCCAGACCCTCCTGCACGAGCTTCTTGGCGACCACATGATAAATGGATGCGCGGCGGCTCTGCACATAGGGGCCGTAGTCGCCTGTTTCCGTATCGAACCCCGTCACGCCCTCGTCGAATCCGACGCCGAACGCGCGGAAGCCCTCTATGATGCCGGAAACGCCGTCCGCGATCTCGCGTTTTTTATCTGTATCTTCAATGCGCAGAAAGCTGATGCCGCCCGACGACTTCGCCGCCAGCACATCGACAAACGCCGAAAACAGACCGCCGATGTGCAGAAAGCCCGTGGGGCTCGGCGCAAAGCGCGTGACTTTGGCGTCCTGCGGAAGACTGCGCGGCGGGAATCGGCGCTCCAGATCATCGACCGTTTCGGTCACGTCGGGGAATAAAAGCTCTGCCAATTTCAGATTATCGTCCACTTTTCACAACTCCATATTCATTTAGCGATACAAATCCCATTATTACAGGATACCATTTTGTATTATGACAGAATTTTACCGCAAGTGCAAGGGTTTCATGAAAAAAAGACGAATTATTTTACTATTATTTTTCACCCGCTGCGGTCATGATAAAAGGCAGCCGGTCACCCGACTGCCCTGTTTGAATCTATAAATATGTACGCAGAGAATGACGCTGCCCTGCCGTTATCTGATCCCGAGAAGAGACGCGATCAGCCGCACAGTCTCAACAATCAGCATGAACGGAGAGACTATGATGGAAGGCAGAACCAGAATCGTCAGCAGCTCCAACCCGCCTAACCATGCCTTCAGTTCTTCCACAGCGGTCACCTCCTTCCCGTAAATGAGCTGTGACAACAGTATACGGCAGTACGCGCCCTGATTCAAGCGGGTTAAGAGGATCTTAATCGGTTTCTAAGCGGTTTTTAAGATTTGCTGTGTTTAAAAGAACAGACGCGGCGCACACTGTGATCGGGCAGACTGCCCTTGCAAGCCCGGCGGAAACGGTATCGGCGGAAGATGACTTTGGTATTATCAGGCACAGCCTGCACAATAGGAGGAACACGAATGTGGACTGCGGAACAAATGCGGCAATGGCTGGCGGATGCGTCGTCGCACTGCGTGCTGCTGCTCGCCGACGGAACGGACGGCAAGTGGATTGTGCAGCAGATGCGTGAGGACGGCAGTCTCCCCTGCCGCATTGCGCAAAACGAAAAAAGCGCCCTGCACAGCATGAGCGCTCTGTTTCATAAAACGGCAAAGATCGCACAGAAACCGACGGTCGCCTTTGCCGGCGATGTGTGGGATGCGGCCATGCTGGCGGGACAGGTCGGCGGGACGGTCGCCTTTGATACACTCGACCCCGCGCTCGGCACGCTCGCACTGCTTTATTCGGGATCGCTGCGCGTCTCCCCGCCCGTCTGAGCCTGTTTCTTCTTGCGCACGGTGGTCACAGCAAACACGATCAGCACGACAGGCACGGCGCAAAGCACGCCGATCAGGATATATTTCATCGGGATCAGCTCGTAAATGCCGTAGCCGAGAATCGTCAGCACGATCACGCGCGGCAGAATACCGCAAAGGCTCATCAGGAAATACGACGGAAACGCAAAGTCGGACGCGCCGAAAAACAGCGAGCCGAAGTCGATCGGAAACGACGCGAAACGCAGCAGAAAGACGAACGCGAACCGTCCCTTACTCTTGAGTTTCTCAAGCGTGGCGTATCCCTTTTTGCCGCGCAGGAGCTTGTCTACCTTTTCACCGCCGAGGAAACGGCCGAGCAGATAGGAAATCGTGATTTCCAGCGCAATACCCGCGCAGTTGAGCGCGACGGCGACCGGCGTGGAAAACGCCATGCCGACCGAAATGTACACCAGCGACGCCGGAATCACGAACACCACGGCCTTGACCGCATACACGCCCAGCACAATCCCTGCCGCTGCCCAGACGGACGGCGCGGCTTCAATCAGCGCGCGCACATCCAGGTTTTTCAGCTTGTCATAGTTGAGCAGTACAATAACGAACAAAGCGATCGGCAGAAGAATCTTCAACGCCGTCACAATGATTTGTTTCGCTTTCATGCCTTGCCTCCGCAGATCGTATTCTGAGTATTTCCCATGTATTGTACAGAATCCGGAAAGGATTGTCAAGCATGACGATGCCCGCGTTTGTTCCGCATTCTTCCGAGTTCGTACCCTCTCCCGTTTTTTGGTTCTTCACGGAATTTTGTGGGATGGTCAGATGTCGGTAAAGAGCGGTGTCATCGCGAGGAGCGAAGCGACGCGGCGATCCGTAACCCCGGCAGTGCATAAATGAACAAGAAGGAGAACGGATTGCCGCGCGCCATAAAG
>JAFSYM010000141.1 GCA_017450005.1 Clostridia bacterium | reverse complement strand
GGCGAAAAAGGCCCGTTTACGGGTAGCAAGTAACAATCTTACGCGGCTGGCAGACCGTATCACGCGTTAACGCGTCTGCGAAGAACAGAGGGCTTTGCCCGTCAAAGAAAAACCACCGGCTTGGCCGGTGGATGTTTATTTTACACAGAAAAACTATTCGGAGGATGAACGAATGAAATGGACGTATAAACAAGGATTATCGCTGCTTTTATCTTTGCTGATTGCTTTGAGCGTGTTTTCGGTCGGCACAAATGGATTGCTTGCATTTACAGTATCAGCGAGCGGACAATATGGCGTTATCGGAACATATGGCGTTAATTTGAGTTCTGCCTCTTACTGCGGTAACAACTGGTTTAATAATAATAACTACCGTGGTCAATGCACGTGGTATGCATGGGGGCGTGCAAATGAAAAGTTGGGCATCAGTTTCCCTTATTTAGGTAACGCGAAAGACTGGCCATACCATGCAGGAAGTTATCAAGTGGATTCCACGCCCTCTGCTAATTCTATTGCGGTTTGGACTCAGAGCGCATTTGGATATACAGATGATGCCACTGGACAGTGGGTTGTGACTGGTCATGTTGCTTATGTGGAAAAATATGAGAATAACACGATTTACATCACGGAAAGCAATCGGGTTTATTTGACGTATACGGAAGGTAATCTTAATCTGAGCACATCAAAATTCACATACACATACGGTTCTTCTGGAATCGTAAATAATGCTTATAAACCAACATATTACATCCATTTGCAGCCCACCGATACCACGCCACCCACGTTCTCCAATGTACAGGTTACCAATAAAACTGCCGACGGGTATACGGTCACATGTACGGTGAGCGACAACGTCGGCGTGACGAGGGTGCAGTTCCCGACATGGACGGCGGCCAACGGACAGGATGACCTCGTTTGGCATACAGGCACGATCTCCGGCAGTACGGCTTCGTTCCGCGTGCTGAAATCAGCGCACAAAAATGAGGGCGGCGAATACTGGACGGATATCTATGCGTGGGACGCTGCGGGAAATGAGGCGAGCTATAAAACGGTCAAGGTGAATATGAGCACCTATACCGTGAGCTACAATGCAAACGGCGGCAGCGGCGCGCCGGGCAGCCAGACTAAGCTGCACGACGTCACGTTGAAGCTCAGTTCGACAAAACCGACGCGCGGCACATATAATTTCACCGGTTGGAATACAAAAGCGAACGGAAGCGGCACCAGCTATGCGCCGGGCGCAAACTACACCGCAAATGCATCCGTTACGCTATATGCGCAGTGGAGTCCCCCAAAAGTCAGCGTTTCAGAAGGTGTCTATGTAATCCATAACGTCCGCGACATGAGCAAGGTTTTGGATATTCAGGGTAATTCAACAGCGCGCGGCGCGAACATTCAATTGTACGACGACCTGTTGAATCAGGCACAGAAGTTCCGCGTCGTGAAATCGGGCAGCTACTACTGCATCCAGTCGCTGCATTCCGGCATGTGGCTGGATATTGCCAACCCCTATAACGAAGACGGCTGCAACATCCAGCTTTGGGACACCAATACCAGCAACGAGCAGCAATGGATTTTTGAAGACGCGGGAAACGGCAATGTCTATATCCATTCGCGCTACGGGAAGTATCTCGACACGAAAGACGGCAAAACCGACAACAACACGAACATACAAACGTATCACTTTGACGGCACGACTTCGCAGCAGTGGAGACTGCAGAGAGTGTCACCCAACGAGCGTGTCGAGATTCCGGAGGGCGAATATGTATTCCACTGCGTGCGCAATCCGGACAAAGTGCTGGACATTGGAAACAACTCAACAGCATCCGGCGCAAAAATCCAACTGTACGACAACCTGTATAATCAGGTGCAGAAGTTCCGTGTCGTGAAATCTGGAAAATACTACAACATCCAGTCGGCACACTCCGGCATGTGGCTGGACGTCAAATCCCCGTATTATGAGCAGGGCTGTCAAATCCAGCTCTATAATACAAACACACGCACAGAGGAAAAATGGGCGTTCGAGGACGCGGGAGACGGCAACGTATATATCCGGAACGGCTATGACATGTATCTCGACACAGGCGGACCGACCGATAACGGAACCAATATTCAAACCTGGAATTACGACTCCAGCACGTCGCAGCAGTGGAAGCTGGTTCGAGTTTCTAATCAGCCGGCGCTCACGATCGAAGAAGGCATCTATGAGTTCCACAATGCGTGCGACACGAGCAAGGTAATGGCTATAAAAGACAGCTCCACGGCCAACCATGCGACAATGGAACTGGATACGGATACGGACGCCACGGAACAGAAATTCCGCGTCGTGAAGCTCGGCACCTTTTCTTCCCTAAAAGTACCGTATTACAGCATCCAGTCGCTGCATTCCGGCAAATGGGTGGATATCCACTATCCCAAGCTCGGAACGAAAGATTTAACGATCCAGATGTATTCGGAAAACACGAGGCCGGAGGAAAAATGGATCTTTGAGGACGCCGGCAACGGCAACGTAGTTATTCGCAATCTTTTTGATGTGTATTTAGATACATCAGGCGACAAAGCAGACAACGGAACAGCGCTGGTAACCGATACTTATACAGGAACGACCTCTCAGCAGTGGAAACTCGTCAAGACTTCTCCGTTTGAACGGCTGGATATTCCGGACGGCATCTACACCATCCACAGCGCTGCCGATCCGACGAAGGTCATGGATATTCAGGACAATTCCACGGCGAATCGCGCGAATATCCAACTGGGTGACGATTGCAACAATAATGTGCAGCGTTTCATTTTCACAAAACACACGGACGAAACAACGAATAGCGACTATTACTTAATCCGATCCGCGTATTCCGATCATTGGTTGGATACAAAATTTGCAGCGGCTGGCAGCACGATTCAGCTTTTCAACGAAAACACACGAAAGGACGAAAGGTGGATATTGGAGGATGCCGGAAACGGCAATGTGCTGATCCGTTCACCGTATGAGACCTATATTGACACCGAAGGCGGCAGCACAGAGAGCGGAACCAATATTCAAACATCTGTGTTTAACGACTCTTCATCCATGCAATGGACACTGCAAAAAGTGAATACCGTGACCTTTGACGTCAACTACGATTCGGTCAATCCGAATCTGTTTGCGGTGAGTGCAGACAGCGTGACGAAAGACGGTATATCGTATCGTTACTCAGCATCCGACGACACGGTCATACTTGACGGAACGTTGTCGGCCAGTGGAGCTGACCTTTCTGTTATGCCGTTTAAGGCAGAGGCCGGGACATATACAGTTACGATTGAACAAACAAGCGGATCAGTGGACGCGTCCGGCGCCTGCTTTGTGCTGGAACTGAAAGGGACGGAAGCACTTGGAACAAGGGCTGATTATAATTTCAAGGGTTCGGGTACGACCACATGGAGTATTTCAGCCGAAGATGCAGCAAAGATTTATTGTATAAAACTGTGGCAATGGAGAAAAGACAGCAGCAGCACGCTGACGGCAGCAAATGCGGCTTTCAGAATCAAGATCGAGAAAGCGTCTTCTGCAACGCCGTTTTCGCCGACTGCCCAAGCTGTAACCTACAGTTCTACCTATGGCACACTGCCTTCGCCGACACGTACTGGCTATGTGTTTGACGGCTGGTACACGTCCGCGTCCGATGGCACAAAAATTGCTGCAAACAGTAGGGTAGACACCACGGAGAACCAAACGCTCTACGCCAAATGGGAAAAGGTGTTTGTTATCGGCGATGCAGACGGAGATGGCGACATTGGGCTAAAAGACGTTGTTCAAATTTCAAGGTATCTCGCCGGCGGATGGGATGTGACGATCGACGAAGCCGCCGCAGACGTCAACAAAGACGGCGTAGTCAACCTCAAAGATGCTGTTCTCCTTCGCCGCTACCTTGCCGGTGGCTGGGACGTTGTACTGAAATAAGCAAGTTAATACAGTCACACTGACGCCCTCTGGGCTGTATAGAAGAATCTGTGCAGTTCAGAGGGCTGCTCTTGCTTTGAGACGATACTGCTGCGTTCGTACCTTTTGCGCTCCATGTCTCAAGAATGTGTTATACTATATATTACTTACTTCTCTGTCCGAACGAGTCGATTATGTTTTTCAATTCGACGTATACAGTGACTTGCATCTTTTGCGGATTTGTGTTATACTAAACTAACCAGCATACAGGAGGTATCGTATGCGTCCGTTGCGATTCGGTATTGTCGGCACGGGGACGATTGCGCACCGCTTTGCCCGTGCAATCTGCCATGTTCCGCAGGCGCAGCTTGCGGCCGTCGCTTCCCGCAGCGCGGAAACAGGCGAGGCGTTTGCGCGGGAGTTTGAGATTCCGCTGTGGTTCGACAGCTATGAAAGCATGGCGCAGTCGGATGCGATCGACGCGGCATACATTGCCGTTCCGCATTCCGGGCATGTCGGCTGCACGTGCATGATGCTGCGCAGCGGCAAGCATGTGCTGTGCGAAAAGCCGATGGCGGTCACCGCGGCGGAAGGGGAGCGGATGTTCCGCCTCGCGCGGGAGAACGGCGTTTTGCTGATGGAGGCGATGTGGGCGCGTCTTGTGCCCGGCACGCTGAAGATGCTCGAGCTGGTGCGGCAGGGTGCACTCGGCGACCTGCTGGGCGTCGAGGGTAAATTCTGCTATACGATGGACGAGGACGAGATGGATCACCACGTCTTCCGGCCGGAGCACGGCGGCGGGGCGCTTCTGGACGTGGGTGTGTACGGACTGCATTTTGCCCGCTGGTACCTGGGCGAGAACGTGCAGTCGATGAGCGCCGAGGCGTCGATTTTCGGCGGGGTGGACAAGCATACCTGCGTACTGTTGCGGTATGCAAGCGGTGCGATTGCCGATCTGTCGAGTGCGATTCTGCTGCGCAAGCCGAACGAGGGTTATGTCTACGGCAGCAGGGGCTATGCGTATCTGCCGCGCTTTTATGCGCCGCAGCGTATTGTCCTGCACTTGTCGGACGGTACGCAGCAGACGATTGAAACGCCCTATGCAGGCAACGGGTTCGAGGAGCAGATCGCGCATTTTTGCGCATGCGTTGCCGAGGGACTTCCCGCAAGCCCGGTTGTTACGCCGGAAAGTACTATGTATGTATTGCGTCAGATGGATGCGATCCGCCGTCAGTTCGGCGTGCGGTATCCGCAAGATGCGCTTTCGGAGGGATAAACATGAAGAAAAAACGTAAATCGGCCAGAGACCGTCTGTCCGCGCTGCTCTGCGTGTTGCTGACTATAGCGGTCGTGGTCATCGGTTTGCTGGTGGTGCATGTAAGAAAACAGGCCAATATAGAGAAAAGCGGCTTTGCCACGTCCGAGTCCGCGTCGCAGACGAGTCCTCTCGGCAGTTTCAAGGACTTTGCAAATTATGAACCCTCGATCATCTATGACGGGTCGACCGTGTCCCTTCACTCGGACGAAAAGGACTTTGCACAGCCCGGAACGACAGGTTCGACGGGAGCTGATGCGTCTGTCTCCCCGACGTCGCCAACCGCACCGACGACGGCAGACCCGACGGCGACGATTCCGCAAAGCTCAACCACAGCGCAGCGCACTGTGAACTCGCAGCAGAGTACCGACGCAACCACAGCGCAGACCGGCTCCACCGTGCACAATTACGCGCAGGGCGCCGAATATGCGTATGCTTATGCGGGCTTTACGCCGAAACAGGCCGATCTGAACGCGCGCGAGTGGAATCTGATGCTGGTCAACCGCAACTATATTCTGCCGCAGGACTATTCACCGGATCTGTCCGAGGCGGTCAAGGGCAGCGGTGTGCGCATGGATTCGCGCGTCTCGCCGCACTATCAGGCGATGTACGACGCGGCCAAGAAGGACGGCATCACGCTCACGCCGCTCTCCGGCCACCGGCGCATTTCCACGCAAAAGACGAATTTTGAAAACAAAATTCAGAAATACGTCAATCAGGGCTACGACCGCGCCGAGGCGACGCGCATGGCGGCCAAAATTATCCTGCCGCCCGGTACGAGCGAGCACAACGCTGGCGTCGCGATGGACATCATTTCGCTGGACGTTGATTTCGAGGAGACCAAGGCGTTCGCGTGGCTGCAGGAACATGCGCAGGATTACGGCTTTATTCTGCGCTACCCGAAGAACAAGGAGTCGATTACCGAGATCACCTATGAACCGTGGCATTGGCGGTACGTCGGCGTGCAGCACGCCAAGGCGATCAAGCAGAGCGGCCAGACGCTGGAGGAATACCTCGGCGTCAGATAAAAAGACAAAAAGCAAGGCAGCGTCTTCGGACGCTGCCTTTACACTTTTCGACTTTATTCCGTTTTCCACGCGAAGTCCGTTGAGAACAGACGCGTGATCTCTTTTGAACATGAGAGCATGCCGCCGGTACAGTGCGCGCGGCGTATGCCCTCGTCGGTGTAGACACGGCACTCGCCCTCGGCAAGCGCCGTCACGAGCGGCAGGTGGCCTGCCATGATCGCAAGCTCGCCCTCGACGCCGCGCACGGAGAGCTGCTGCGAGGGGCCGTCGAACTGCACGCCGTCGGGCGTGATGATCTGCAAATGAAACTGACTCATGCCGCCCTCCCGTCAGGCCTGCGCCTGCGCTTTGGCGACGGCTTCCTCGATCGTGCCGACAAACAGGAACGCCGATTCGGGCAGGTCGTCGTGCTTGCCCTCGATGATCTCGCGGAAGCCCCTGATGGTTTTTTTCAGCGGGACGTATTTGCCCTGCATGCCGGTGAACTGCTCGGCGACGGTGAACGGCTGTGAGAGGAAACGCTGTACTTTACGCGCACGCGCGACGACGAGCTTGTCCTCGTCGCTGAGCTCCTCCACGCCCATGATGGCTATGATGTCCTGCAGCTCCTTGTAGCGCTGCAGAATGCGCTGTACCTCACGCGCCACATCGTAGTGCTCCTGACCGACGAAGTCCGGCGTCAGGATGCGGCTGGTGGATTCCAGCGGGTCGACGGCGGGGTAGATGCCCTGTGTGGAAATGCTTCTGGAAAGCACGGTGGTCGCGTCAAGATGCGCAAACGTCGTTGCAGGCGCAGGGTCGGTCAGGTCGTCCGCCGGAACATAGACCGCCTGCACGGATGTGATCGAACCTTTCTTGGTCGACGTGATGCGCTCCTGCAGCGCGCCCATTTCCGTGGCCAGTGTCGGCTGGTATCCCACGGCGGATGGCATTCTGCCCAGCAGGGCGGAAACTTCGCTGCCCGCCTGCGTGAAGCGGAAGATGTTGTCGATGAACAGCAGCACATCCTGGTGCTCCACGTCGCGGAAGTATTCGGCCATCGTAAGCCCCGACAGACCGACACGCATTCTCGCTCCCGGCGGTTCGTTCATCTGACCGTAGACCAGAGCGGTCTTGCCCAGAACGCCGGACTCCATCATTTCGTTGTACAGGTCGTTGCCCTCGCGCGTACGTTCGCCCACGCCCGAAAAGACGGAAATGCCGCCGTGCTGCTTGGCGATGTTGTTGATCAGCTCCATGATGATGACCGTCTTGCCGACGCCTGCGCCGCCAAACAGACCGATCTTGCCGCCCTTGGCATAGGGGCAGATCAGGTCGACGACCTTGATGCCGGTTTCGAGGATCTCGGATACGGATTCCTGCTCCTCATAGGAGGGGGCGGGACGGTGAATCTCCCAGCGCTCTTTTGTTTTCGGCGCAGGCATTTCGTCGACCGGCTCGCCCAGCACGTTGAAGATGCGGCCGAGCGTTTCGGGGCCGACGGGCACGGATATACTGTGACCCGTGTCCACGGCAGGCATGCCGCGCACGAGTCCGTCGGTGCTGCTCATGGCGATGCAGCGCACCACGTTGTCGCCGATGTGCTGCGTAGCCTCTACGACGAGCTTTCTGTCGCCGTTCTGAATTTCCAGCGCATTGAGCAGCCGCGGCAGTTGACCGTCCGCAAATCTGATGTCAATAACCGGGCCGATCACCTTGACGATCCTGCCCGTATTTGGATTGCTCATATCTGTGCATCCTTTCTCAAGGGAACGCCCGCCCATGGGGGCGCATGCCTTACTTGCAAATTATAATGTGCGCAGCCTTCGTTATGCCGAACCCGCGACGATTTCGGTGATCTCCTGTGTAATGGCGCTCTGCCGCGCTCGGTTGTACTGCAGCGACAGAGAATCGATCATATCCGAAGCGTTCTTGGTGGCGGAATCCATGGCGGTGCGCCGCGCGGCCAGTTCGCTCGCGTAGCTCTCGCAGATCGCGCCGTATGCCATGCCGGACAGATATTCCGGAATGATCTGATTGAACACGCCTGAGCAGGAAGGCTCATAGAGGATAAACCCTTTGCTGACGTTGCGTGTCCCGTCCACCGCCAGCGGCAGCAGCTTCTTTTCGTCCGGCCGCTGCACGAGCATGGAAACAAAATCGGTGTAGACGATCCACACCTCGTCGTACTGCGTGGTGCGGAATCCGTCCGCAATCCGTTTTCCGAGACGGCTGCACTGTGCGAGATCCATCGTGCTGACGACAGAAAAGTCTTCCGTCACGATTTCCGCGCCGGTTTTGCGGAAATACTCCAATGCTTTTTTGCCGACCGGAATCACGCAGTAGGGCTGATCGCCGGCGCGATCCTGTACCATGCGGAACACATTGCTGTTGTAGCCGCCGGCGAGTCCGCGGTCGCCCGCGACCACGACAAAGCAGGTCTTTTTGACCGGCCTTTCGCGCACGAATATACTGGAAAAGTCATTGTTGGCCGCTGCGAGGTCGGAGAGCGTTTCATACAGTGCCGTAAAGAACGCGCGGCTGTTGTCCATGCGTTCCTTGGCTTTTCTGAGCTTGGAGGAGGCCACCAGCTCCATGGCTTTTGTGATGTGCATTGTGGACTCTACGCTGCGGATACGGTTTTTAACGTCTCTTGCGTTAGCGCCGCCCATGCCGATGCCCCCTTTATGCGTTCTGTTCGCGGAAGTCCGCGACAAACTCGGTCAGTATGGTGCCGAGCAGCGTTTCGTCTTCTTTGGACAGGTTGCCCGTTTCGCGGATGCGTGCGAGCAGGTCGTCGTGCTTTATGTTCAGATGCGCGTACAGCGCCGATTCAAACGAGCGCACCTGATCGACAGCGATGTCGTTGAGATAGCCGTTGATGACGGCATACAGAATCGCAACCTGCAGCTCAACCGCCACGGGTGCGCGCTTGTCCTGGCCGAGCACCGCGACGATACGGTCGCCCAGCGCCAGACGCGCCTTGGTATCGGCGTCGAGATCGGAGCCGAACTGCGCGAAGGACTGCAGCTCACGGTACTGCGAGTACAGCAGCTTTAGCGTGCCGGCCACTTTTTTCATGGCCTTGATCTGGGCGCTGCCGCCCACACGGCTGACCGATATGCCGGGATTGACAGCCGGCATGATGCCCGAGTGGAACAGCTCGCTCTCCAGAAAGATCTGTCCGTCTGTGATAGAAATGACGTTGGTCGGAATGTAGGCCGAAACGTCGCCCGCCTGCGTTTCGATAATCGGCAATGCGGTAATCGAACCGCCGCCGAATTCGGGCGCGACGCGCGCCGCGCGCTCTAAAAGACGGCTGTGCAGATAGAACACGTCGCCGGGATATGCTTCACGTCCCGGGGGACGGCGAATCAGCAGCGACAGTGCGCGGTAGGCGACGGCATGCTTGGACAGGTCGTCGTAAACAATCAGCACGTCCTTGCCCTGCGCCATGAAGTACTCTGCGATTGCACAGCCGGAGTACGGCGCGATATACTGCAGCGGCGACATTTCGGAGGCCGTGGCGGAAACGATCACAGTATAGTCCATTGCACCGCCGGCTTCGAGCGTCTGCGCGACCTCGGCGACAGTGGAATTCTTTTGCCCGATCGCGACATACACGCACAGCACATTCTGCCCTTTCTGGTTCAGAATGGTGTCGGTAGCGATTGTGGTTTTGCCGGTCTGCCGGTCGCCGATAATCAGCTCACGCTGTCCGCGGCCGATCGGGATCATGCTGTCGATGGCCTTGATGCCCGTCTGCAGCGGCACACTCACGCTCTTGCGGCGGATGATGCCGGGCGCCTCGGATTCAATCGGGCGCGTAGCGGTGCAGCCCGTCGGGCCTTTGCCGTCGATCGGCTCGCCCAGCGCATTGACCACGCGGCCGATCATGCCCTCGCCGACGGGGACGCTCACAACACTGCCGGTGCGCTTGACGACGTCGCCCTCTTTGATGTTGGCGTCGTCGGAAAGCATAACGATCGACACGACGTCCTCTTCAAGGTTGAGCGCCATGCCGTATTCGCCGCCCTCAAAGGTGAGCAGCTCATTGGCCATGCAGTTGTCCAGACCGTATGCCTTGGCGATACCGTCGCCCACAAGGACGACCGTACCGGTTTCGGATTGTTCGATTTTGGCTTCGTAATTGCGGATCTGCGAGCGGATGATGCTGCTGATCTCTTCGGGGCGAAGCGCCATAAGAATCGCCTCTTTCTTATTAAACGATTATATTACAGTATGCAGTAAGGATTCGCGGATGGAATCCATCCGCTTGCGCACAGTGCCGTCCAACGACGCGCCCTCGGTTTCCACGCGTATACCGCCCATGACGGACGGATCGACCGTGGCAGTCAGACGCACGTTTTTGCGCATTTTCTGCGAGAGCTTTTCGCCGAGCGCCTGTTTCTGTTCGCGCGTGAGCGGCACGGCGGAAATCACGGTGACGTTTTCGATGTTGTTGGCCTCGTCATAGCGGCGGCAGAATTCATCCAGACAGTCCGGTAAATAGCCGAAATGACCGCGTTCGGCCAAAAGCTGCATCAGGTGCAGCACATGGTCGCAGACTTTGCCGCGGAACGCCGTATCCAGCAGAGCGATTCGCTCGTCAAGCGGAATATCGGGACAGCGGATCAGACGGATATACTCTGGCGTGTCGGCGAGAACTGCACGCAGCGCGCGCACGTCTTCGAGCATCTGCTCGGTGCGTCCGTCCTCGACCGCCAGCATCCACAGCGCGCCGCCGTATTCGTGTTGTACTTCGCTGCGCATAGGCGACCTCCGTTACGCGTCGAGCTCTTCGATGAACCCGTCGATCAGTGCGCGGTGATCGTCAGCGCTGATTTCGCGCCCGATGACCTTGCCCGCAATAGAGACGGACAGATCGGAGATCTCGTCTTTGATGTCGTTGACCGCCTTTTTACGCTCCTGCGCAATGTCCGCCTCGGCTTTTTTGATCATGGCGGACGCCTTATCGGACGCTTCTGCCAGCACAAGCTCGCTATGCGCCTGCGCCTTCTGCGCGGCGGAACGCAGCAGCGCGTCCGCTTGGGCATCGGCGTTCTCCATCTTTTCGGAATAGAGTTTTTTGTCTTTGTCAGCCGCTTGCTTTGCCTCGGCTGCATCTGCGTAGATCTTGTCGACTTCGGCCTTGCGCGCGTCCAGAATGCGCTGCACGGGCTTGAACAGGTACTTTTTGATCAGCAGAAACAGAATCAGCAGGTTGATGATCGTGATGATAATATGGGGAATATTGACGGAAATCAGATCGAGATTACCCATCAAAGCGGCCTCCTTTCTTATGGACTTGCATCAAATTGTTCGGTTTAAAGCTTGCCGATGAACATGTTCGGTGTGACGAACATCAGCAGCAGCGCCACGATGAAACCGTAGATACCGGTCGTTTCCGCAACGGCGCAGCCGAGCAGCATCGTGGACGTAACGGAACTCTTGCATTCAGGCTGTCTGCCGATGGCTTCGCAGGCTTTGCCGACTGCGTACCCTTCGCCGATACCGGGGCCGATACCCGCGATCATCGCAAGACCCGCGCCGATGGCGGACGCCGCAAGAATAATAGCTCTTTCCATGTTTTAGTCCTCCTGTTTTTTATATCGTTTTTGTTTGCGAAGTTTGCGCTCGGCAGCGGCGGACTCGCCGTCCTCGGCCGCCGAGGAGATATACATCATCGTCAGCATGGCAAAAATGAAGGCTTGCAGCAAGCTGCCGAAAATGTCAAAGTAGAGCGAGAATACGACCGGAATACCGATCTGGAAGAAGGGGAACTGTGCAAGCGCACCGGGCAGCCACCGGAACAAAACGGCGGACAGCGTCGAAAGCGCAGCATACACAAGCGTCATGATGACCGAGCCGGAGCAGATGTTGCCGAAGTGACGGAACATCATGGAGATCGGCGTGGCCAGCTCGCTGATGATATTGAACGGCGTGAGCACAAAAATCGGCTGTGTAAAGCTCTTGAGATAGCCGCCCAGACCGCCCTTGAGTTTGTAGTAGGTGATCATCACGAATACGACGAGCGCCCAGCCGGCAATGGTGTTCAGGTCGGAGGTCGGGGAGTACATACCGAAAATACTCATCAGGCTCGACAACGCGGACAGCGCCATCAGTGCGGCGATGAACGGCGCAAAGCCGATAAACTTTTCACCCATGTTGCCCGTCACGAAGTTCGTCGCTTTTTCCACGATGAATTCCGCGATGATCTGCCGCCGGCTTTCGGGGCGAACCTTCATATTGTGCGTAAGCACCTTGCACAGGATGGCCACGATCAGGATCACGATCCACGAATTGACCTGCGCTTCTGTGATCACAAGCTGCTGGCCAAAAATGCGGATCGGCGTTTCAAAGAGAATCTTTGCGCCGGTGATATTCAGGTTTTCAATCGCGTTCATGTGCTTTCACCGCCTTTGTTTTCCGCATCCT
Source organism: Clostridia bacterium (assembly GCA_017450005.1). GTDB lineage: Bacteria > Bacillota > Clostridia > Oscillospirales > Acutalibacteraceae > UBA1425. The sequence goes on along the minus strand of JAFSYM010000141.1, from coordinate 10,664 downwards.
GCTTTTTGACGATGACGGAGCGGAAAAGGATCACAACGCGCGGAAACAGCGCCGAGAGAAGAACCGCAAGCCAGTGAAAGTACGGCAGATACACGCCGACGCCCAGCACGACCAGCAGCGCAAACATGCGCACGGTATAGGAAAGCTGGATTCTTTTCTTGGCCTCCTCCGGACTTTTGTCCACGGCCCTCTGGATGGTCAGCCCCATCAAAAAGAAGTTGCACACAGACGCAAGGCCGCCCAGCAGCGCGCCGGTGACGACGGTGTAATTCAACCGCCTGAAAGCCGCAAAAACACCGATCATGATCGCGCCGAGGATCAGTGTGCCGACAAGCAAAATGCCGGTTTCTTTAAGAATGGTCTTGTCCGGCTTCATGATCTGTGTCCTCCTTTGTTTCAGTTTTAGCGCGGACGGTGCGCGCAAAGGACAGAAAACTGCACGCGCCGCTGATGAGTCCGACAATCAGACTGACGACGATGACCCAGTCGCCGAGCGCACACCTTCTTTGCAGCCAAAGGCCGGCGAGAATGCACAGCACCGGCGGCGCCGCAATCGAAAGGCCGAGCTGTGTCAGGTAGCTCAGCGCATGCAGAATGTCAGTTTTTTTCATCGGAACACCCGCATATTTCAAATAACATACCTGTCAATTATATGTATAATTGCATAAAAAGTCAAGAGAGATCATGCGTTCTGCACCATCAGCATGCCGATTGTAATCAGTGCCTCGCCCGCAAGGTAGGTGAGCATGACGGTGAAGTGCTTTTTGAAGATCAGGTTCTTGTTGTCGTGGTAACGCACGAGGTAGAGCGTGCAGTCGGAAATGAAGAAGAGCACCGCGCCGATATAGGCGACGATCGAGCCTGCGCTTCTGAGCGACATGAGCTGCATGAGCGCGAACAGGTTCATCGTGCTGTTCATGATGAGGTACAGAATCATGGGAATGAGCACCATGATCGGCACGTTCTTTTTGACGGACAGCGTGACGCGCAGGGAAATGCCGTAGTACACGATTGCCGCCGGAATCACGATCCACCAGATCGCGTTCTGCCAAACGACCTGCGGCAGATAGACAAACACGAAAAAGATGTGGCAGATCAGAAAACTGATGCCGCCCGCAACGAACCATTTTGTCCCCTTGGGGATCAGCAGAACGTCACCCAGCCAGCTTGTGACCAGAGCCGCAACAAGAATCCAGTTGATTTCATGCGCCGCAAAGCAGTAGTACAGCGCCAGACATGCCAGAAGGAAAGGCTTCGAATATCTGCGTTTGGGATCGTCCGACCAGCTGTGGAACAGATGGACCACGCTCGCGAGAACAAACAATCCGAGAAATATGTATTGGATCATATGCGCGCCTCCTCAAAAAACTGAACTATATTTTACCATAGGATAATCGGTTTTGCAACATACAGAAGTGTTACATTCCCGCCCACTTCGGGTAGTCTGTCCGGCATTGCAGCATCGGCACAAGGCGCGAGAGCAGCATCCGATGGCGCATGTACGGGTGGTATTCCAGCCCCGCCAGGCACAGCGCGGGTGAGACGTCGATCTCCTGCGCGGTTGTCGGCGCGCCCGCACGGCGCAGCAGGTCTTCCAGCACATCCGGAGCGGGTATTTCTTCGCGTACGGCGGCACAGATTGCGTCCCAGTTTTCGCGCAGGATCTCCGGAGTGGTATCGTCCGTGACAGTCGGGCTGTTGCACCGTCGCACGTCGTCGGCAAATCCCGGACCGTAGGCCGCATAGACGCGGTTCCAGTCGGTCGAATCTGCGCCGAATCGTTCCGGATCGGCGTGCGCGCACAGATCGTGGTACATGCGCGCGATCATCAGCGTCGCGACGCCGACCTTTCTGCCGTGGAAATCGGACGGAAGTCCCTGTTCCAGTTTCCGGCATTCCCAGAAATGCGAGACGATGTGTTCCGCGCCGGAAGCTGCGCGGGAGGAACCGCAAAACTTCATGGCGATCCCGGTCATAACGAGCCCTTCCATGATCGCTTCCGCGGTCTTCGGGTCGCTTTGCGTGACCTTGTCCGTCAGCGCGACCACACGCTGCAGCGCATCGCGTGTCAGCTCGGCGACCTGCGGACAGTAGTATTCGCCGATCGTCAGCGCGGCAACGCGCCAGTCGGCCATTGCAATGTATTTGGCGATCATGTCGCCGTATCCGGCGGATTTCAGCACAGCGGGAGAGGCGGCAAGGACGTCTGTGTCCGCCAGGATCAGCCGCGGCTGACGCGCCGGCATCGACTTTTTGAAATTGTTGTCCGTGATCGGGGCTGTGTCGGAGGCAAAGCCGTCCATCGACGGCGCCGTCGCCAGAATGGCAAAGGGCTTGTCCGCAAGGAAAGCGGCGCGGCGACAGATGTCGTTGAGTGAACCGGTGCCGACGGACAGCACCGCCTGCGCGTTGCCGAGTTTCGCGAGCACGCGCTCGACGTCCCGGCGGTGCGCCGTGCGCAGATCGTCGTAGATCAGCGTCCGCACGCAAAAACCGCCGCGTTCGAGATGCTCTAAAATCCCGGATGTGGCAAGCAGTGTGTTGCGGTCCGCGACGACAAGCAGGTCGTCCGGAAAGCGGTATGTATGCAAAAGATCGGCCGCCGCATCGAGGACGCCCCGGCCGATTTCAACCCCTTCCAGATCGACCGTGTGTGCGCGTCCGCACGGACAGTTCTGCATCTTTTGCAGCAAATTTTGCAGCAGCATCGGACTTCCTCCCTTTTATGAAATACCTGCCCACTTCGGATAATCCGTTTCGCAGTGCAGCATCGGCACAAGGCGCGAGAGCAGCATGCGGTGGCGCATATACGGATGAAACTCCAGGCCGCCGAGACACAGCTCGGGCGAAATGTCGATTTCATCCGCGGTCGTGGCGGCGCCTGCGCGCCGGAGCAGATTCTCCAGCACGGCAGGAGAAGGCATTTCCGTATGCACGGCGTCGCAGATCGCGTCCCATTTTTCGCGCAGAATCTGCGGCGTCGTCCCGGCTGTGACGGACGGACTGTTGCACTTGCGCACGTCCGGCGAGAACAGGTCGCCGTAAAAGGCATAAACGCGATTCCAGTCGGTCTCGTCTGCGCCGAAGCGGGAAGGATCGGCTTTTTCGCACAGGTCATAATACATACGTGTAATCATCAGCGCGGCAACGCCGACTTTCTTGCCGTGATAAGCCGTCGTGCGTCCGGCTTCGAGCGTTTTGATTTCCCAGCAGTGCGAAACGACATGCTCTGCGCCGGCTGCCGCACGGGACGAGCCGCACAGCTTCATCGCCATCCCGGTTACAACCAGCGCCTGCATCAGAATACCGGCGCTTTCCGGGTCGGCCATCGGTATGCGGTCAGCCGCGGCGCATACGCTGCGAAACGCATCACGCGTGAGCGACGCCACGTTTTCGCAGTAGTATTCGCCGGTTGTCAGCGCGCCGATCTTCCAGTCCGCAAGGCCGATAGCCTTGCCCATAATGTCGCCGAAGCCGGCGCTGCGCAGTACGGAAGGCGCAGCGGCGAGTATGTCTGTGTCGGCGATAATGACCGACGGCTCGCGCGCCGGAAGCGAAATCTTGAAATTGTGGATCGTGATCGGCGCGGTATCGGAGGCAAAGCCGTCCATCGACGGCGCCGTGGCAAAGATGGCGAATTCTTTGTCAGCAATATAACAGGCGCGGCGGCAGACGTCGCCGAGCGATCCGGTGCCGATGAACAGCAGTCCGTCCGCGCCGTCGCACAGCGATACGATTGCATCCACGTCGCTCTGGTGCGAGGTGTGCACGCCGTCAAAAACATGCAGTCGCACGGAGAATCCGCCGTCTTGCAAAATATTCATGATCCCGTCCGCCGCGGCAAACGAACGTGTGCCGGAGACGACGAGAATATTGGTCGGGAAATGGTTTTCTCTGAGGATGTGCGCCGTATCGGGAAGCAGTCCGCGGCCGATCTGCACGTCGCGTATTCCGACGGTGTGGCTCTTGCCGCACGGACAATTCCGCAAAGGCTTCAGTAGAGATTCGATCTGCAAGTCAAAACACTCCAATCTTTGTTAGTATACCACTTGCCTGCCGGATAATCAATGCTTTTTTTGTTGACAAAACGGGAATTTGTGCTATAATACAAACGAAAAGACGACGAATGGGGAAAGCGCGGTGCAAATCCGTCACAACAGCCATTGCCGTAACAGCCGGAATGCCTGCTCGCCGTCAAATACGAATGCGTGCCTTTGGGCAATCGGAGGGCGGCGCAGACGAATCGGGCAACTGCGGTCATGTGCTGCGGTCTGTTTGTGTGTCGGTGCGTCCTTCCGTCGGGAAGGGCGCGTTTTTCAAAGAAAGGACGAACAAACATGAAAACCAAAAGACTATTGGCCATGATTCTGTGTGCTGTGATGCTGATTGCATCCGTGCCGACAGTATGGGCGGCCGAGGATTCGGTTCGCGTGTCGTTCCTGTACGCGAACGGAACCGGGATGCAGACTCTCCTCCCGCTGACGGTTACGGACGGAATCGCGGAAGCGTACGGTTATACCGTCCCCGCCGCAGATCACGCAGGCGCGCCGATCGAAACGGTGACAGTATTGGACGTGCTGGTCGCAGCGCATGCCGAGCTTTTCGGCGAGCGGTTTACCAAACAGACGACAAGGGAGTATTTCATCGCTGACAACAGCTTTATGACCAAGGCGTTCGGCGTTGAAAGCTCCAATCTGAGCTTCACAATCAATGATGCGATGCCGCATGACGACAAGTACCTGCAGAGCGCGTGGGGCGGCTATTACACCGGTTACGCCGTCGATACTGCCCGCGTGAAAGACGGTGACCGCGTCACGCTGTTCATGTATAAAGACGCATACTGGATGGATATGCAGCCGCTGTTTACCGACTATCCCGTTTCCGCAGGCAAAGGCCAGCCGTTCACGGTTTGCGTACGCGGCTACAGCATCATGCCCTACGGCTGCGACAAGCAGGAGAACATCGACAAAAACATGAAGCCGCTCTCCGGCGTCACGCTCGAATGCACGCAGGACTTCAAAACCTTTACCACGCTCGGCACGCTGGACGAGGAAGGCAAGCTGACCGTTTCGCTGCCGCAGGAAGGCGTATACTACCTTGTGGTTCGCAGCACGTATAACGACGCGGATCAGGGCGAAATCCCGCTGATTGCCAATTATCGCGCGGTGGAAATTGTACCGGAGATCACGGCTTCTGAGCCGGTCTTTAATCTCAACAACATTCCGGTCTTTTTATATCCGTCCGTTCGCAGAGTCGAGTCGGATCTGCAGGTCTCTTTGGTGTTCATGGTTCTCCGCACAGCGGCCGGTTCGAGAGAACTGGTGAAAGTGCGCATGCCGTGGTTCACGATTCCGATGCAGTGGTTTTTCGGCCTTTTTGAGCGATAATACTATTGAATTCCGTAAGGAGGAACAGCCTTCATGAAGCGAAGTCTCTCCGTTCTGCTGATCTTCTCGCTGCTGCTCGGTCTGCTCTGCACCCCGTGCGCGGCGCTTGTGACCGAGGCGCAGCCGCCGCTTGCTGCCGGGGAAGCCGCGCTGCGGTGGAGCTATGTGCCGGGCACGAGCTACCGCGACGCGCCGAGCGTGCCGGCGTGGTATGCGGACAAGGTGTACGTCATGCATCACAAGACGCTTGACTGTCTGGATGCGGCGAGCGGAAAGGTCGAGCGCTCCGGCAGCATGACGTCCGCCCCCAGTTACGCGATTGTTCCCGCTCTGTGCACGCAGGATTCCGTCTATTGTCCGCTCGGCGGCGGAACCGTGCAGGCGTTCGCGCGCGATACCCTCGCGTCCCGCTGGATCTACACCGATCCGCTCGGCGGACAGGCGCTGACCGAGATCGTGACGGACGGTGCGTGCGTCTATACAGGCTTCTGGAACGAGGAAAACGAGGAGGCCGCTTTCGTCTGCCTGGACGGAAAAACCGGCGCTTGCCTGTGGCGCGTGACGCGCATGGGCGGATTCTACTTTGCAACGTGTCTGGTTGTCGGCGGCGTGGTGCTGCTTGGCGGCGATAACGGCACCGCCGGCGACGGCGACGGACTGCTTCTGAGCATCGACAAGGCGACGGGTGAAACGCTCGATTCGCTCGCCATATCCGGCGACAACCGCAGTGCGATCACCGCCTACGAAGGCGCATATTACTTGACGACCAAGGTGGGTATGCTCTATAAAATCCGCCTGCAAAACGGCAAGCTGACGCTCGATTCTTCTGTCAGGCTGCCCGGCGCATCAACGTCCGCGCCGATCGGATACGACGGCAAACTCTATCTCGGCGTACAGGAAGGGCGAGCCGGTTCGGTGCTGACGCTGGACGCCGACTCACTCAAGACGCTGCAAAGCATGCGGACGGCGGGCTATCCGCAGGCGGAAATGCTGCTGGTGTCCGGCGACAAGCCGAAACTGATTCTGACCTGCAACACGCCGCCCGGCTGTTTGTATACTGCCGATCCCGAAACGGGTACGGTGCAGACGCTGTACGAACCGCCCGAGGGCATGCAGGGGTACTGTATCAGTCCTGTGCAGGCGATGCCCGACGGGACGCTGCTGTACAAAAACGATTCCGGCGCGGTGTTCGCCGTCGAAAAAAAACCGGTTCGTCTGACGTTCTGGCAGCGTCTTGCTGCGCGCCTGCGTGCGTTCTGGCAACGGATTTTGTCATGGTTCACCGGGGGCGTAAAATGAAACGATTCTGTGCAGCGCTTTGCGTGCTGATTGTTCTGCTGACGGCCTGCGGCAGACCGTCATCCGTGCAGCCGGACGAAACGCAGGCGCCCCAAACGCTTGCCGCGGCCCGGATCGAAATTCCCGACGAAACGACCTCGCAGATTCTTGAGCCGCAGCCTTCGGAAACGGACGCCGCGGTGACAGAAACCACGGCGAAAGAATCCGTGACAGAGCTGCCGGCCACGACGGCGGCCGAGACGACGCAGACGACGGCAGCGGCGACAGCAGCGGCTGCGACGCGACAATCCTACACGCTTTTTTCCATTCCGGTGCGCACAACGGCTGTGCGCACAACGACTGCGCCGGCGCCGACCCAACCGCGCACGACTGCGCCGACGACAAAACCGACGACCGCAACGACTACCGTGCCCGCTTCCAACAGCAATATCCCGTCCGTACAGCCTGTACAGAAGACGTGTACCGTGACGATCGACTGTACGGAGCTCAAAGAGCATCCGGAAAAACTGAAGGCGGGCAAAGCGGCGTTTGTGCCCGAAAGCGGTTATATTGTCCGTAATGTGACCGTGCCGCTGTCCGGCGGCGAGAGCGCTTTTGACGTGCTTCGTACCGTTTGCCGCACGCATACCTGCACGGACAACTGTGCTTTCTGCCAGAAAGAAGGCATTCAGATGGAGTCGACCTATACACCGCAGTTCGACAGCTACTACGTCGAGGGCATCCATCAGCTCTATGAAAAGGATTGCGGCGGTACGTCAGGCTGGACGTACTTCGTCAACGGCTGGTTCCCGAACTACAGCAGCAGCGCGTACACGGTCAAACCGGGCGACCGGATCGAGTGGGTCTATTCCATAGAGATGGACGAAAGAGAATCATTTTAATACAAGGAATCATCAAACCGTCGGAAACCCGGCGGTTTTCTCTTGCAAAATAATCCGGATTGCGGTATAATATACTATGTTTTTATCCGGTCTTCCGGTTTGAGTATTGAAGAGACGAGGTGCCAGTATGCAGGAATTTGTCAAGCCCGTTCGCGGTTCGGCCGATATGCCGGACCATATCATGCTTTCTTTGCGCGGCGACGCAGCGACGTCGATGACCGTGACGTGGCGCACCCGGTGCGAAAATACGTCCGGTTATGTGTTGTACCGTGCCGAGGGCGAAACGCAGTATTGCCGGTGCGATGCGGACACGGACTTCTTTTTCAGCGATATTGACCGCAGCAGTATGTTCTGGGCGCATCTGGAAAACCTGAAACCGGATACGAAATACTACTATACCTGCGGCAATGACGACTTCCGCAGCGCGGAGTTCCACTTCACAACCGCGCCGAAGAACCTGACAAAGTTCAAATTCATCTGCGTGTCCGACCAGCAGAAGGGCGATCCGCACGACTGTCCCGACTATTCGTGGTTCAACGGCTTTCTCAAGCGTATTCTCAAGGCGCATCCCGACACACGTTTTATTCTGACCGGCGGCGACAACACCGACTGCGGTCAGCACGAGGTGCAGTGGAACGGCGCGTTCAGCGGTCTTGTCGGTGTGACGGAATCTGTGCCGTTCATGATGACGCTCGGCAACCACGACAACCGCGGCTTTGCGGACTATGCCAAGGGGATCGGCCGCTATTACTCCGAACCGGCGGAGTTTTTCGGCAAGCAGTTCAAGGGCTCTTACCCGGACAACGGCCCCGAAAACTGGAAAACAGAGAACTATACGTTTGACTACGGCAACGTACATTTCGCCGTGCTCGGCGTCAACGGGCCGGAAGAAGTCAACGAATGGATGATCCGCGACCTGTCCGCAACGCGGCAGACGTGGAAGATCGGCACGTACCATTTCCCGATCTGCTACTCCGGCAGCAATCTGCAAAACTATGATGCGTACCCCGTCATGCGCGAAGGATTCGAGATGCTTGACCTGGTCTTTTCCGGCCATGAGCACAACTTCGCGCGCTCGTTCCCGCTGCGGGGCGAAGAGCTGCACGCCGAGCCGAGCAAGGGTACCGTGCATTATATGCTCGGCAATTCCAATCAGAACCCGCCCGGCACACGGTCCGTGCCGAAAATCTGGCACAGTGCCTTCTATACGCAGGAGGAGCAGGGCGCGATGGTCTGCATTGTCGAGGTGGACGGCAGCAAAATGACGCTGACCGCCATGATGGACGACGGTCGGATTGCCGACCGCTGTGTGATCGACAAGGAGAAGGATGAGATACAGCCTTATGCCTTGCCGCCGCGCTTTAACCGCACGCGCCTGATGTACCGCGGCATGGACCCCGGCATCATGACGGCGGCGACGCCCTGCTGCGAAAAGGACGGCGTTTGGTTCGTGCCGATGGCAACGTTGATCGCCTATGCGGGCGGCAGTGCGGTCAAGTCGGCCGGCAGAATCGATCTTGAGCTGTACGGTCGTACTGCTTGCTTTACGGAAGGCAGCGACATTGCCGTGACGGATCGCGGCGAGATGAAGCTGCCCGCGCCGGTTTTCCGCGGCGAACGCGAGCAGTTGTATGTTCCCGCCGACGGATGTCATGCATTCGATATGCGCTGGGCATATGCGCCGTATAACAATTTCCTGTCCTTTGAACACGAAAGCGAGGACAGACCCGTAACGATTCAGCCCTGAGGAGGTTTCGTATGAAAAAGATATTTGTTCTGGCGGTGCTTCTCGTCGTGATCGGCGTGCTGTGCGCGGTATTCTTTATGCGCGGAAACGACGGGGATGAAACGACGGACGAGCGTCCGTGGACAGTGGGCGAGGAGACCGAGTCCGCGACGCAGGCACAGACGACAGAACCCGTAGAGATCGACGCAGTCGGCGCGTATTCCGATCTGGTGCACCTGACGCTTCGGGATTCATTCACGTTCCTTTCCAAAGAGGAGAGTTATGCGGCCGCCGAGCTCGGTGATGCGCTGCTGGGTGTATATATCTATGACATCGACACCGACGGTGCGGAGGAAACGGTTATCGTCCGCGCTGTATCGGACGGTATTTTTGCGGACGTGTATGAGTTCCGCGGCGGCAAAGCGCAGTATGCAGCCTCGCAGAAGCTGACGCTCGATCCGATGGGCGACGTATCGCTGTCGCTGTCGGACAGCGCGCTTCGACACATCGAAGCGCGCCTGACGATTTATCCCGTAGGCGGCGACCGGTTCCTTTGCCTGACAGCGGAGCAGCAGGGTGCGGACGGCGAGTACAACGCGTACACCGTCGTGATGGAGTACGCCAAGGAAAAGCTGACGGTGAGAAAGAGCTACCGTCTGCGCCAGAATCTCGACGTCATCACGTTCCTGTGCACCGACAGCGTGTCGCTGCTGTACCGGCATGCGCCGGGTGATGCGGCGGACGCGGATACGCAGGTCACACTCGCCAAGTACGACAGCCTGACGGAAGCATTCAAGGCGGAGTTCGGTAAGCTCGGCCTGACAGCGCCGCAGGTTACCGTAGAGAACGGCGCTCTGACGCAGTACAAGGTCATGCCTGTGGCCAGTGAGCAAAAAGTGTTTGATGTGACCGTGGACGCCGGAAAGGTGCAGATCGCCGACAACGGCTTTCTGCAGAGCTTCGTCCTGCGCAAGTAACGGACAGATTATTCCAAGTCGCGGGGCGGATTCATTTGGTCATGAAGAGTCGTTTCATCATCGTGTTGTCAAGATTTCTTCAGCACTCTCTGTTTCCCAATCGCGGCAGTGGAAAAGAAACGTAACATAGAAAATAAACGTAACATAACAGAAAAAGCCGGCATATTGTTGCGAACTGACAATATTTCGGCTTTTTTTATTTTGCAGAACGGTTTATCGGACAGTACCCATGATAGACTTTAGTCACGGTTGCGGTTGATTGCAAAAGTGAACGTCCGATTTTGGACAAAAAAAGGGTTAGTTAGCGGACGCTCACGATTGCAAAAGTTATGTGGTATAATTGGTTTGGTCATGTTCTGCGGAAAGCAGGCAACTATGAGTCGAATCAATTTAT
>JAFSYM010000002.1 GCA_017450005.1 Clostridia bacterium | reverse complement strand
GACTGTCCGAAAACACCATACACGCATCTTTTTGGCATATTTTCCGCCCGATTTTGTCAAAAAATTTTACAATACGACAAGTATTCCTTCAATTTTTTGCCTTCATCGGACGAAAAATCTTCTCAAAAATCTGCATATAGCAAGTTTTCAGACAGTCTGCTTGACAGACAGACATTTTTTTGGTAAGATAAACGCGCCGTGAAATACGGCGGCAACCGAATACGGCACACGCCTCCTTAGTTAAATGGATATAACGGGCCCCTCCTAAGGGTCAGTTGAGGGTTCGATTCCCCCAGGGGGTGCCAAAAAGCGTCTTTTGTCGGAAGACAAGAGACGCTTTTGAAAATGATGGGATTGTATCGGGTGGTATTTGAAATGCCGCGATAAGAAGGAGCACAATATGAATAAATTCACGGACGAAGTCAGGCACAGATGGGGCGAAACGGCAGCGTATGCCGAATACGCCGAAAAAACGAAGGCCTGTTCCGCAGCGGAATCCGATGCGCTTGCCGCGGGTCTGGATCGGATCATGGGCGCGTTTGCTGCCTGTATGCAGAGCGGCGCGTCGCCGGACTCTTCCTGCGCCCTGACGCTGGTCGGAGAGCTGCAAGGCTACATCACCGCGCATTACTATACCTGCACGGACGAAATCCTTGCGGGGCTCGGGCAGATGTACGCGCTGGACGAACGCTTCCGGCAAAACATCGACCGCCACGGCGAAGGTACGGCGCAGTTTATTTGCGACGCGATCGGGGATTTCTGCGAAACGAGGTAATAATACGGTTATCCCTCCGGCCGCAGCTCGACCACCGCAAAGCTGCAGTGGGACTCCGTGCGGAACGGCACACGCCAGCCGCATGCGCCGGGGCTGACAAGCAGGGTCTGCCCGCCGCTGAGCGTATATTCGCCGCGCGTATAGCTGAAAAGTGAGAAAAACAGGCCGTTCGGGAAAAGCTGCCCCGCATGTGTGTGCCCGGAGAGCTGCAAATCTGTTCCGGCGACCAGATTGTCCTCGGCCAGTGTCGGCTGATGGTCGGCGACGATCAGGTATTTTTCCGGTGCGGGATTCGCAAGCGTGCCGATGTCCTGCCGCAGTGCGGGAACGGCAGCGTCCTCGCGTCCGAGCAGCCAAAGATCCGGTGCCAGAGCGGCATACGCGTCCGTCAGGACGGTGATGCCGTTCTTCTTTATGGTCTGCACCAGTTCTTCCTCGGTATAAGGCAGACCGTGCGGCATATACTTTTCGTGCTGCACGACCTCATGGTTGCCGAAGATGAAGTAGACCGGCACGCCGATCTGTCCGAACAGGCGGTACGTTTCTTCCATTTCCGATTTGGACGTGTAGTCGTCCGTAATGTCGCCGCCGAGAATAACGGCGTCCGGCTTTTCGTCCCGGATGGCTTCGACGGTCTTTTCCGTCACCGCCATCGGCTGTGCGCTGCCGACGTGCAGATCGGCGACGAACACAATTTTGTGTGTTTGCGTCAGCTTCGGCGACGCGTATGTATAACGATCCGGCCGGACGACCTGCATGTTGACGGTGCCGTATACAAAGAACAGCACGCCGAGTGTGAGACTGAGCGCCTTGGAGACGGCGAAACGCCGTTTGCGTTTGCGCACCAAACGATACATGCCGTACACGATATCCGCCGCCGCATCCGGCAGCAGTACGGCGTACACAATCACCATCAGCGGCTGCACGGGACGGAAGAACACCGGCCCGCCCATGACGATAGCGGCGAACGCGAAAGAGACAAGCAGCTTGACAGCCGTCAGGATCACGCGCACGCTTCTTTTGACAGTGCGCTTTCTGCGGCGGAACTGCACATACGAGAGTGCGGCTTCCACCGCTGCAAAAGCCAGCGCCCAAAAAATGAACATTTTCATATTTTCACCTGTCTATGACTGCTGCGCGGCTTATTCCATTGCGTCGCGCAGCGGTTTTGCAGTTTCCAGCAGACGCGCGAGGATTGCGTCGCGTTCATCGTCCGGCGCTTCGAGCGACTGGTGGTGCGCTTCGAGCACGCAGTCGCCGGCATACCCGATTTCATGCAGGATGCGCAAAAAAGCATCCCAGTCAATCGTGCCGTCGCCGGGGATCAGATGGCCGTCGCCGCTGCCGTCGTTGTCCTGGATATGCAGCGACAGCGGTACGACCGCGCACTGCCGCAGCACCGCCGGCACATAGCCGCTGCAATGCGCGTGACCGACGTCAAAGCACCAGCCGAACCAGGGCGAATCCACCTTTTTGACCAGATCGGCGATAATGCGCGGGTCGGCCGACGCGCTCCAAAGCAGGTTTTCCGACAACAGAACCACGCCGCACTGCTCTGCTTTCGGCAGCCATTGCCGGATTGCCTCCGCATTGACTGCCAGGAAACGGGTACGGCTGCGGATGACTTTGCCGTTTGCATCATGCCAGACCGGGTGCACGACACAGTACCGCGCGCCGAGTGCGGCGGCCGCTTCGATGGAACGGCCGATCCGATCGCCCGCATCCGCTTCTCCCGGCGCATGCGCGTGCGTGAAAACGATGCCGGCGTCATCCGCTTTCGCTTTGAGACCGGAAGCCCATTCAAGATACTTGTCGCCGAGGAACGGCGAGTTTTCAAAATCCCAGTAATCAAAGCCCATATCCAGCGCATCATAGCCAAGCCGCGCAAGGCGCTCGACCGCCCTGCCGCCCGGATAGCCCGGCTCGAATACATCTGTCGTTGTGACAATGCGCGGCTTCATGCGGATGATCTGCGAGCCTTCAAAGGCCTTGTAGTTTCTTTGCACGCCGAGAGATTGCATCCACCTGCGCACTTCCGGCGTCCGGAGATTGCCGTTGCGGTTGTCCCAGACCCAGGAGGGCGTCGGCCACAGGCAGACCTCGGGCGATACCGCCTCGTAAAATGCCTGATCTACGCCGTCCTGCCCGTGGTGCGCCATTTTGCAGTAGTCGCAGTCGAGCAGACCGGTGTCCTTCCATCGTGCGAGTGCTTTTTGCCCGGCGCACACGCCGGCGTCACCGGTAAACAGCACGCTTGTGCCGGCAAGATCCATGCGGAAAATCATGGACGAATCATTGCAGTTTGTAAACGCGGGATCGCAGGTGTACAGCACCGTGATCTTTGCCGCGCCGATGGAGAACACGTCGCCCTCTTGCGGAATGACTTCTTTGCCTGCAAACCGATCGCGCAGCCGCGCGTATTCGTGCAGAATGTAATCCGCCCACTCGTCCAGACCGTTGTAGAAGTCGGTCGGCGGAAAGCTCAGATATACCTTGTCGAACGTTACGGCTTTTGCGCGATGCCCGACAATCTCCAGAAAGACCTCGCAGTGGTCGTCGTGCGGGTGCGACAGAAACCACGCGTCGATATGCGGCCGGCGCTGCCCGGTAACCGCTTTCAGATACTCGACAAAGTAATCTGTTTCGGATTTGTACCCGCCGTCGATTACGATGACCTTGCCGTCCTCGGTCGTGATGATGTAGCTGTCGCCGATTGTGTCCGTGACCGATTTGAGCTGATGGATTACGTTCTTTCCCATAGTGTCTGGTACCCGCTCCTTTCTGACTGCAATCCGCATTTTAAGCCGGTTCCACAGTGCGCGCAATACGGACAGAAATGCGGAAAAGGGCGATTGCTCTGCCGCGTTAAGCGCATTGTCAGCGGTGACGGCCGCTTCCCGCGTTTGTCCGGCAGATACCGCAAACGCCGGCGTCGCCGTGCAGAACAGCAGCGCAAAGACCAGCAGCAGGCTCAGCAGCGATTTTCCTCTCACAGAAACACCCCGTTTCAGAATACTCTTTGTTCGAGTATACAACAAATACACACTCGCTTGCAAGTGGTTTCCGAAAGAATGGCGCAAGCATTTCCGGCGGGATTGTATGGACGCGGTTCGCCGCCCGGTCTTTGCTGTGCGATGCCGCGAATCGCGGGCGGATGCGATCCGCCCCTACGCCGCACAGCGTCAAGGCCGGTGTCATTGCGAGCGCAGCGAAGCAATCCGCATCCCCGCGACGAACGGAACGATGCCGGACAAGCGGGCGGATGCGATCCGCCCCTACGCCGCACCTTCTGTGCGCGCATCTACAATCTACCATCTAATATCTGCCGTCTAATTGTATTGCGATCGCAGCGAAGCAATCCGTCTCCCCGAAAAACGTTCAGACAAGAACAGGGAAAACGGATTGCCGCAGTCGCTTCGCTCCTTCGCAATGACGGTTCTTTTTATGTATATGTGAAACCGGGAACGGCATTTTGCCGAACGTGCGGGATGATGAGGGCATCGACCCCTACAGGAAACGCGTCGGCGACGCCGCGTAGGGAACGCAACCATGCGTTCCGCCTCTGCGCGTTCTCAGTGTCATTCCGAGCGCGCAGCGCGTGGAAATCTCCGAAAGAAGCCGGCAGCGGAATCGTACCGCACGGCGGCACGCATGTATGCGATCTGCTCTGTTTCTTCAGCTATATCGCCTTTACGCGCTGCACGTTTTTCCGT
The DNA here is from genome assembly GCA_017450005.1 of Clostridia bacterium. Taxonomy (GTDB): domain Bacteria; phylum Bacillota; class Clostridia; order Oscillospirales; family Acutalibacteraceae; genus UBA1425. The sequence continues at coordinate 33,459 of JAFSYM010000002.1, read as the reverse complement.
CAAGAGCCAGGTTTTTGCATGTTGGTGCTTGCAATCTGCACAGAAACGTAGTATAATGATAATCTGTATAGTTATATGATGTGTTATTCTATCCTCTGTAAAGGAGAACGGTTTTGAGCCTGTATGACCTGAATAAAAATATGGTGCCGCCTGACGAAATCGCGCGGCAGCGGGAGTATGCCGCACTGGTGCGCACGGTGCTTTCGGCACGGTTCGACGATCCGCCGCGTGCGTTCGTGCATACCTACGGCTGCCAGGGCAACGTGTCCGACGGCGAGCGCATGAAGGGCATGCTGCATGCGTGCGGCTTTGCGTTCACCGACGTGCGTGAGGAAGCGGATTTTGTGCTGTACAACACATGCGCCGTGCGCGAGCACGCCGAGGACAGAGTGTTCGGCAACGTCGGCGCCCTTAAACCACTGAAGAATCGCCGCCGGCACATGAAGATCGCACTGTGCGGCTGCATGGTGCAGCAGCCGCGCGTCACCGAACGCCTGCAGCGCAGCTATCCCTTTGTGGATCTGGTGTTCGGCACGCATGTGACGCACCGTTTGCCGGAGTTTCTCTACCGCCTGTACTGCACGGGCGAAAAGGTCTACGAAATTCTGCAGTCGGACGGCGTGATTGCCGAGCAGATTCCCGTCTCGCGCGACAGCAGTTTCAAGGCGTGGGTGCCGATCATGTACGGCTGCAACAATTTTTGCAGCTACTGTATCGTCCCGTATGTGCGCGGACGCGAGCGCAGCCGCTCGACAGAAGCGATCCTTGACGAGGTACGCACGGTTGTGCAGGCCGGCTACAAGGAGATTACCCTGCTCGGGCAAAACGTCAATTCCTACAAGGGCGACGTCAATTTTTCCGGACTGCTGCGCCGGATTAACGAGATCCCCGGCGAGTTCATCGTGCGATTTATGACGTCGCACCCCAAGGACTGCACGCGTGAGCTGATCGACACAATCGCCGCGTGCGAAAAGGTGGAGCGACATCTGCATCTGCCGTTCCAGAGCGGCAACGACCGCATTCTGCGCGAAATGAACCGGCACTATGACCGGGAGAAGTATCTGTCCCTTGTGCGGTACGCCAAGGAAAAAATACCCGATCTGCTGCTGACGAGCGACGTTATCGTCGGATTTCCCGGCGAGACGGCAGAGGAGTTCGAGGACACGCTGTCGCTGGCCGATACCGTCGGCTTTTCGTCGCTGTTCCTGTTTATCTTTTCACCGCGCGCGGGAACAAAGGCCGCGTGCATGCCGGACGAGACGGATCGTGCCGAAAAAGTGCGCCGCTTCCAGGCGCTCGAAAAACTACAGGCGCAGCATTCCGCACGCATTGCCGAGGCCATGATCGGCCGTTCGTTCCGCGTGCTGTGCGAGGAGGAGAGCCGGCCCGGTCTGCTGACGGGCAAAACGTCCGGCAGCATGACGGTGGAATTTCCGGGCGAAGCGGACAGGATCGGATCGTTCGTGACTGTGCGCGTGACAGAGCGCGCCGGATGGACGCTGAAAGGGGAGATTGAGCCGTGAGAGCGCTTGGCGTCAGCCTGACGGACGGCGGCACACCGTGGCGTGAGCAGCTTCGTCTGATTGCCGAAACCGGCTTTGACTATACTTTTTTCGATTGGGAAGAAGAAACGGATACGCTTGAACGTGCGCAGTTTGCGCGTGCGCAGGGGCTTCGGATCGATTCGCTGCATGCGCCGTTCGGCGGCATCAACAGCTTCTGGCAGGATACGCAGGCGGGCGCGGATTACCACGCGTTGATGCTGCGCATTATTGACGAGTGCGCATCTGCCGATATTCACAAGCTTGTGATGCACACTACGGTCGGCAACCATCCGCCCGAAACGTGCGAGCTCGGATTCATTCGGTACCGAACGATGTGTGAATACGCCGAAAAGAAGGACGTGCACATCTGCTTTGAAAACCTGGAACCGTTCCCGCATCTGCATGAAATCATGGCGGCGATTGACGGCCCGTTCCACGGATTTTGCTGGGATTGCGGCCACAACCTGTGCTATACGCCGCACATCGACATGATGGCGCTGTACGGTGATCGGCTGCAATGCCTGCACCTGCACGACAACTACGGCGTCACGCAGCCGGGCAACATTGACTTTCGCGACGATTTGCACATGCTGCCGTTCGACGGTGTGCTCGACTGGGAGTGGGTTGCGCGGAAAATCGTGCAAAGCGGCTACGACGGCCCGCTGACGTTCGAGTATTCCTCGCGCACGGCGCGTCGCCATGCGGACAGGCCGTATCGTGAATTTCTGCAAACTGCCATGGAGCGGGCAGTCCGATTCCGCGACATGTGCGAATCATTAGAACAAAATGCATAAAAGGAGATATAGACAATGGATCTGATTCAAATGGCAAGAGAGCTGGGCGCTGCGATCCAGCAGGATGCGCGTTACATCGAATTCATGGAAGCGCACGCCGAAAACGAAAAGGACGACGCGCTGAACGCGCTGATCGGCAAGATCCAGCTTGTGCACATGTCCTACAACCGCGAGGCGGCAAAAGAGGACAAGGACGAGCAGAAGCTCAAGGAATACGACCAGCAGTTCAACGCGCTGTACAACGAAGTGATGTGCAATCCGAACATGCGCCGTTACGAGAAGGCGCGCGATGCAATCGACGCGCTGATGAAGGAAATCACGGGCATTTTGACGCTGTGTGTGCGCGGCGAGGATCCGATGACGTGCGATCCGAACGCGAGCGCATGCGGCGGCGACTGCGGCAGCTGCGGCGGCTGCGGTTGATCCGGGATCGGAAAGAGAAACTAAAACAGAACTGGAAGTGGGGCATCCATGGCGGAATTGACGCCGATGATGCGGCAGTATTTTGAAATCAAAAAAGAATACAGCGACACGATCCTGATGTTCCGTCTGGGCGATTTCTACGAGATGTTCTTCGACGACGCCAAGACGGCTTCGCGGGAGTTGGAACTGGTACTGACCGGCCGCGACTGCGGGCAGGAAGAGCGTGCGCCGATGTGCGGTGTACCGTTTCACAGTGCCGATTCCTATATCGCGCGTTTGGTGCAGAAGGGCTATAAGGTCGCCATCTGCGAGCAGACCGAGGATCCCGCACTGGCCAAGGGGCTGGTGCGGCGTGACGTCGTGCGCGTGATTACGCCCGGTACAGTGATCGAGAGCAGCATGCTCGACGAGTCGCGCAACAACTATCTTTGCTGCATCGTGCTCGCCAAAAAAGAAGCGGGTATTTGCTTCTCGGACGTGTCCACGGGCGAGGTGCATCTGGCGCAGCTTTCCGGCAAGGACGCCGCCGCAAAGGTCATCAACGAGCTTTGCCGCTTTTCGCCGACTGAGGTGCTGCTGTCTCCGGGAGCATGCGCCAACGGAGAGATCGTGCAGTTTGTCCGGGATCGGATTCACGCGTCGCTCGAAACGATGGACGAGGGCTATTTTTCGGCGTCTGTCTGCGGTGCGGAGGTTTTGCGGCATTTTCGGATTGCCTCGGCGTCCGAGATCGGGATCGAAGGCGAGCAGGCGCTCTGTGCGCTCGGCGCATCGCTTCGGTACCTGAAGGATGTGCAGAAATCAGAGCTGGAAAATATTCGCTCTGTGGATTATTACAGCGACGCGCGTTTTATGAAGCTCGACGCTTCCTCGCGCCGCAATCTGGAACTGACCGAGACGATGCGCACACGCGAAAAACGCGGCACACTGTTGTGGGTATTGGACAAGACGCGCACACCGATGGGCAAGCGGCTGATCCGAAGCTGGCTTGAACAGCCGCTTCTGAGCATTCCGCGGATTACGCGCCGGCAGGGTGCGGTGGACGAGCTTGTGCGCGAGAGCATTCTGCGCCGCGAGATTCGCGTACTGCTTGCCGACGTCGGCGATATGGAACGCGTGATGGCGCGTGTCGTTTACGGTACGGCAAACGCAAAGGAACTCAAGGCTTTGCAGCTGATGGCGGAAAAACTGCCCGCGCTCAAATCGGCTATGGACGGACGCGGTGCGGCGCTGCTGCAGGAGCTGTTTGCGCAGACAGATACGCTTGAGGACGTGGCAGGCTGGATTCGCGCTGCAATCGTGGAGGATCCGCCGTTTTCGGTGCGTGAGGGCGGCATGATCTGCGACGGATTCAATGCCGAGCTGGACGCACTGCGCAGCATTGTGACGGACAACAAGGGCTTTATTGCGTCCATTCAGATGCAGGAGCAGGAGCGCACCGGCATCAAAAAGCTGAAAATCGGCTATAACCGTGTGTTCGGGTATTATATTGAGGTACCGAACGCTTTCAAAGAGCTGGTGCCGGAAACATACATCCGCAAGCAGACGCTTGCCAACTGCGAGCGTTTCATCACCGAGGAGCTCAAGGCGCTTGAGGCGAAGGTGCTCAGCGCCCAGGAGCGCATCACCGGACTGGAGTACGAGATTTTTTCCGCGGTGCGTGAAAAAGTTGCCGACCAGTTCACACGTATTCAGAGAACCGCCGCCGCTGTGGCGGCGCTCGACACGCTCTGTTCGTTTGCGCAGGTAGCGGAGGATCAGAATTATGTCTGTCCGTGCGTCACCGACGAGCGCACGCTGGAGATCCGCGAGGGCCGTCACCCTGTGGTGGAGCGTATGCTTGACGGCGCGCCCTTCGTGCCCAATGATACGCTGCTCGATTGCGGCGACAACCGCTGCGCGATCATCACAGGCCCCAATATGGCGGGTAAATCAACCTATATGCGGCAGGTTGCACTCATTACGCTGATGGCGCAGATCGGCTCGTTTGTCCCGGCGCAGTCGGCGACAATCGGCGTGTGCGACAGTATCTTTACCCGCGTCGGCGCGTCGGACGATCTGGCAAGCGGACAATCGACGTTCATGGTAGAGATGAGCGAAGTGGCGACCATCCTAAAGAATGCGACAAGCAGGAGTCTGATTATTTTTGACGAGATCGGACGCGGTACATCCACGTATGACGGCATGAGCATTGCGCGTGCAGTACTGGAATATGCTGCGGACCCGAAGAAACTCGGTGCGAAAACACTGTTTGCCACGCATTACCATGAGCTGACCGAGCTTGAAAACACGGTAGAGGGCGTGCGAAACTACAATATCGCCGTCAAAAAACGCGGCGACGATATTACATTCCTGCGCAGAATTGTACGAGGCGGCGCAGACGGCAGCTACGGTATTGAGGTAGCGAAGCTCGCGGGCGTCCCGAACGGTGTTGTGCAGCGGGCGAAAGAGATTCTGCACGAGCTGGAGGAGAAGGGATATACCGTACAAATCCCGCAAAAAGATTCGGTACCGGATGAATCCTCCGGACAGATTACATTCGGCGGCGGACGGGAGAGCGCAATCGTCGGAAGACTGCGCAATCTGGACGTCAATACGCTCACGCCCATTGAAGCGCTCACTGAGCTGTTTACACTCTGCGCCGAGGCAAAGAACATATAACGACTTTTAATCTATACCAAACGGAAAGGTGGTCTTGTTGTGCCGAAAATCATTCGATTGCCGAAGTCTGTTGCGGATCTGATCGCGGCGGGCGAGGTCGTGGAGCGGCCGTCGTCCGTGGTCAAGGAGCTGCTGGAAAACAGCATTGACGCCGGCGCAAAGAAGATCACCGTCGAGATCCGCCGCGGCGGCATACAATTCATCCGCGTGACGGATGACGGTTGCGGCATTGCGCGTGAGGATATCCGCAATGCCTTTGTCAGCCACGCGACCAGTAAAGTGCACGCGGAGGAGGACCTCGATCGTATCGGTACCTTAGGATTCCGCGGAGAAGCGTTGGCTTCCGCGGCGGCGGTCAGCCGGATCGAGATCATGACGCGCACGCCGGAGGAAGCGGTCGGCACGCGCTACTGCATTGAAGGCGGCGAGGAAACGCTGCTCGACGATGCGGGGTGCCCATTCGGCACAACGCTCATCGTGCGCGATCTGTTCTACAACACGCCGGCGCGCATGAAATTCCTGAAGAAGGACGTGACGGAGGCGAATTCCGTGGCGGGCGTAGTCGATCGGATTGCGCTCTCACACCCGGAAGTGAGCATCCGCTTTATCCGCGAGGACAAGCAGACGCTGCTCACGCCCGGCGACGGCAAATTGGAGAGCGCGGTATATGCCGTGTTCGGACGCGACTTCCTGCAGGACATGATTCCTGCGTCCTCTTCGTGCGACGGTGTGACCGTGGATGGTCTGATTTCCAAGCCGAGCGCTGCGCGACCGAACCGCAGTATGCAGTTTTTCTTTCTCAACGGACGTTTCATCAAGACGGGAACGGGTTCAGCCGCCCTGTCCGAAGCGTATCGGCACGCAATTATGGCGGGCAAATTCCCGTCCTGTGTGCTGAATATTACGGTGCCGAACTTCCTGGTTGACGTCAATGTGCATCCGGCAAAGGTCGAAGTGCGCTTTGCCAATGAAAAGGCGATCTTCAACGCGGTCTATTACGCGGTCAAAAACGCGCTCGAAGGCGATCACTCCAAGGCGCACATGCCGCTCAGGCCGAGCGCAAAGGCCGTGCGCGGCTACTATGAATTGACCGGCGCAGGGCAGCCGGAACAAATGGGTCTGCGCGATCTGCCGAAGAAACGGCCGGACTTTTTTGTGCATACGTCCGATGCTTCGACCGTGACCGATCCTGCGCCGGCAGGAAAGAAACCGGTTGAACCGGCCGATACGTCCGCCTTTGTGCAGATGCGTTCGCCCGCGATGGCGCCGCAGACGGACGACGAATTTGCTTTCCTGGCACAGCCGACCGAACCGGAAACACCGCCGAAGACGGATTCACTTTCGCTTTCGCAGGAAACTCCTTCGGCACCGAACAAAGAAGACGTGCCCGAACCGGCATTTTCGGAAGAGTCGGCCTCCGATGCAGCACAGGTACCGGACTTCCGGATCATCGGAGAGGCGTTCCGTACCTATATTTTTGTCGAAACCGGCGACAAAATCTGGATCATTGACAAACATGCCGCCCACGAACGCATGCTCTACGATCAGCTTCGTTCAGGTACCGATGGAAAAGCGACGCAGATGCTGCTCGCGCCGATCCCGGTCACCTTGCGCAAAGAGGAATATGACGCCGTTCTGCAAAACGCGGAGCTGCTTGCCGACACCGGATTTCTTGTGGAAGACTTCGGTACCGGAACAATCGCGTTGACGGCATGCCCCATTTTACTGGATGCGGCGCAGGCTAAGGAAGCGCTGGAGGAACTGGCGGGCTATCTTTGCCGCAGCACGCAGCAGCTTTTATCGGATAAAATGGACTGGATCTATCACAATACGGCTTGCCGCGCAGCGATCAAGGGCGGCGATTTCACGTCCGAGTACGAATTGCAGGCATTCACGGAAAAGCTGCTTTCGATGCCGGACATCCGCACCTGTCCGCACGGTCGCCCGGTAATGATCGAAATGACGCGGCGGGAAATGGAGAAGAGCTTTGGACGCGTTTGAGCAGATTCCGGTACTTGCCGTTGTCGGCCCTACGGCGTCCGGCAAGACGTCTCTGGCTGTCCGGCTTGCAAAAACCTTCGATGCCGAAATTATTTCCGCGGACTCCATGCAGATTTATTCGGAGCTGTTCATATCGACAGCGCGCCCGTCTGCGGAAGAAATGGACGGCGTGCCGCACCATCTGCTCGGCTTTCTGTCGCCGGACTGCGCGTTCAGCGCGGCTGATTTCTGCTCGCGCGCCGCAGAATGTGTGCAGGAGATTCGTTCCCGCGGCAAAAACGTCATTTTGTGCGGCGGTACCGGTTTGTATGTGCAGTCTTTTTTAGAAAACATTTCTTTCACCGGCGAGAGTGCAGACCCTTCGTTCCGCGCGCAGATGCAGGCGGTCGCGCAGGTTCTCGGCAGCCGTGCCGTCTGGCGTTTGCTCGAGGCGGCTGATCCCGACGGTGCCGCTTCGCTGCATCCCAACAATCTCGGACGCGTGATCCGCGCACTCGAAGTTTTTCGGACAACCGGCTGCACGCTTGCGCAGCAGCGTTCGCTCTCACGCAGCAATCCTTCACCGTATCGTGCGCTTGTGGTCTGCCTCGATTTTCGTGATCGGCAAAACCTCTATGCGCGCATTGACCGCCGCGTCGATGAGATGGTGCGCTGCGGCCTGGAGCAGGAGGCGCGTACTTTTTACGAAAAGTACGGCTTTGATGACGGTACTGCGCGTCAGGCAATCGGATGCAAGGAGTTCCTGCCGTATTTTCGCGGCGAGATTACGTTTGACACGGCTGTTTCGCATCTCAAGCAGCAGACGCGCCGCTATGCCAAGCGGCAGCTTACATGGTTCCGGCGTATGCCGGACATTCATCGGATCTATATGGACGATACTTCTGACCCGCTCCGACAGGCGATTGACCTGGTCGAACAGAGCGGGCTGTTTACCCGCAAGGAGGGACGATAATTGGCAAAGAAAGAGAATCAGAAAAAACGCACGTCGCAGTCACGTGCACGCGTGCGTCTGCGCCGCATCCTGATTGTGGTTGTCGCGCTCATTCTGATCGGCGTGACGATCTACGAGGTGCACACACTGCGGCAGAATCCGATTCAGAAAACGACCGCGCTGGAAGAAACGGTATACGACAGCGTGAATACGGAGGCTTTTATCTTCCGCAGCGAGCAGACGATTGACGCCGATTTGTCCGGATACACGGTTCTGTTTGTGCAGGACGGTGAACGCGTCGAGAGCAATGCACGCATTGCGGCAAGGTTTGCGGACGCAGGCTCCGCCCAGCGGTACGCGGATCTGGTTGATCTGCGCGCGGAGTATGACCGCTATGCCGCGCTATCTTCCGGCCGCGAGTATTCCGCGATGAAGGTGGAATCGCTCATGCAGCGTTCCGCCGAGCGGATGTGCGCCTTTTTGCAGGCCGCGGATACGGGAAATATCGCGCAGGCCAAGAAATTGGAAAACGATTTTCTGGGGCAGGAGACCGCGCTTGAAATTGCGATCACCGGCAATCTTGATCTGACGTCGCGTCTGGCCGAGCTTTCGCAGAAGGTGCGCGCGCAGGAGGCGACGGTGGACGATTCTGAAGCGATCACGACCGGCGTCGATTCGGGCGGTTATTTCTACAGCTATACGGACGGGTGCGAAGACGTTTTGTCATACGAGGATGCGGACAAGCTCACGGTCGAGGAGCTGGAGACGGCGCTGCGGGAAAAACCCACGCAGGCTTCCGGCTGCAAGGTAATCAAGAGCCACGTCTGGTATGTGGCTGCGATAATCGACGGGCAGACGGCAGACAAGCTGACAGGCAAGAAGGGAACAGTGCGCATCAGCTTCCCGAAGGCGGGGGTGCCGGATGTGCGCGCGAGCGTCTACGCGCTCAATGCCGAGACAGACGGCAAATGCGCGGCTGTGTTCCGCTGCATCGAGGTCAGTGAATCGCTGCTGCGTCTGCGCAAGACCGAGGTGCAGATCGTCTTGGGCGAGGCGACAGGCTTCAAAGTGCCGCTCAACGCCGTGCGTATGCTGGACATGGACGTCTATGACGAGAACGGCAAGCTGGTGCTGAACGAAGACGGATCGCCCAAGCAGGAGAAGACACGGTGCGTATTTGTGCTGCGCGGCAATGTCGTGTCGCAGCGGCGGCTGAATGTGATCTACACGGGCGAGGACTTCCTGCTCAGCGCGCCGCCGAACCCCGGTGCGGATGCGAGTCAGGCCGGTACCTACGTCAAGCGATACGACGAGATTATTACGGGAGGGAAGAATCTGCATGCAGGAGCAGTCATATACGAATGAGGTCGCGCTCGGTCTGCGGCGCGTGGAGGAATGCTGGAAGCGCGTGTATGCCGACGTGCAGGAGGCTGCGATCCGCAGCGGACGCGATCCCGCCGAAGTGCGCCTGATGGCTGTGACCAAGACGGTCGAGCCGGTTTACATCAACCACGCCGTCTCACTCGGCGCGACGCTCATCGGTGAAAATAAGGTGCAGGAGTTTCTCGGCAAAAAGCCGCAGCTTCGCGGCGCATACGAAGCGCACCTGATCGGACATCTGCAGACCAACAAGGTGCGGCAGATCGTGGGCGAGGTTGACGTGATTCAGTCGGTCGACAGCGTGCGTCTGGCGCGGGAGATCGGCAAACAGTCGCTGAAAAAGGGCATTGTGAGCGACATCCTGCTGGAAGTCAACATCGGTCTCGATCCCGATAAATTCGGCATTTTGCCCGATGCGGCAGCGGAAACCGCCTGCGAAATTGCCGAGATAGAGGGCGTGCATGTGTGCGGATTGATGACGGTACCGCCTCTTGATGCGGATACGGAAAAAACACGCAGATTTTTTTCAAATATGTATCAACTTTTTATTGACATTAAAGAGAAAAAAATACATAATATAGATATGCAGACTTTATCAATGGGAATGTCTGGGGATTTTCCGCAGGCCATTGCTGAGGGTGCAACGCTGGTTCGTGTCGGAACAGCGATCTTCGGCTCGCGCAGCTATCGCTGAGCGGCCGCAAACTTTGGACACAATAAAATCGAAATATAATTCAGGAGGAATAAGACAATGGGCATTTTGGACAAACTGAAGCACTGGGCGCGGGTCACAGATTCGGAGTACTTCCCGGACCCGGAAGAAACCGGCTATGATGACTACGACGACGACTACATTTACGATGAACCCGCGGCAGAGGAGGCCCCCGAGGAGGCAACGGTCGAGCCTGCGGCGCACCGTCACGTCTCTTATCAGCCTTCCGAACATTCGGGCGGACGCGTTGTAGACATTCACTCCGCCCCCCGTTCTCAGGTCGTTTTCAAAAAGCTGGACAAATTTGAGGACGCCGGCGCTGTCGCAGACGTACTCAACGAGAAGAAGATTGTGATTCTCAATCTCGAGACCTGCCCCAACGATGTTTCCAGACGCGTACTGGATTTCCTGTACGGTGTGGCTTACGCCAACAATGGTGAGATCAAGCGCGTTGCAGGCAGAGCGTACATCATCACGCCGTACAACGTTCCCGTGTCCGGTGAAATGCTCGACGAGATCGAAAGCAGCTCAGCGACGCTTTAATCACGCAGATCGGGATAAGAAGGAGAAAGAATTATGCTTGCACCGAATCAAGTGAAGAACTATCAATTCCAGCCCGTCGGAGACGGATTGTACAGAGCAGAGGAAGTCGAATCGTTCGTTCAGACTGTCGGCGATGCATACGAGCGTTTGTTTCGTGAGCACGGCGAACTGCTCAAACGTGTAAGCCTGCTGGCAGAGAAGGTCAAGGAATACCAGGAAGAAGAAGAACTGATCAAAAAGACGCTGCTTGTCGCGCAGAAAAAAGCCGACGAAATCGAATCGGCTGCCAGACAGTACAGCGAGACCGCCGTGGCAAATGCGGACAAGCGTTCGCGTGATCTGACAGCGGCGACCGAGGAGCGCGCACGCGCCATCCTCGACAACGCCAACCGCGAGTCTTCCGCGATCCTCAAGAGCGCCAGAGAAACGGCGGAAAAAACCGAGGCTGCGTCCAGAAGCCGCGCCGCGGCTCTGCTGAGTGAGGCGAAGGCACGGGCGGAAAAACTGCTTGCTGAGGCGCGCAGAAAACACGACGAAGCTGTCGGTTCGCTCGCAGCGGAAGTGCAGCGTGAGAGCGAAGCGCTCGGATCTGCTCGCGCGCAGAGCAAGACGTTCAAGGCACAGATTCTGCAGGCTTATCAGGAGCAGATCCGTTCCATTGAGTCGCTGCTGAGTTTTGCGGACAGCGACGACTCGATTGCCGCGGATGCAGCCGCAGCCGTTCAGCAGATCGTGTCGCAGCCGGTCGAGGCCGAACCGATCGAGCTGGATCTGACCGTCGACACCGAACCGGCCGAAGAAACGCCGGCAGAGGCAGCAGCTGAGGAACCCTCTACTTATCTGACCGATGAGGACGATCTGTTTATTTCCACGTATGCCGAAACGGTCAGCGAGGAAGCCGAAGAGACGCCGGCACAGGAGCCGGTCGCGGAGCCTGCGTCCGAGACGCCGGCAGAGGACGGCGGTTTTACATTCGGGGATCTCGATACGCTTGTTCCTTCCGCCGCCAGGAGCGAGACGCCGGAGGATGAGATCAAAGAGGTCGAGTTGGCCAGCATCGATGAGATCTTTGCCAGCGCACTGGCTGAGCCGGAGGAGGAGCCTGCGCCCGAAGAGCCGGAATTTGACTTTGTCAAGCCCTTTGAGGAACTGAAGGAGAAGTACGGCACCGTCGTACCGGCATCGGAAGAGCCGGAGCCGGCCGGGTCGTTCAGCGAGCGTGTGCAGTCGACCATCGGCGACGATGAGCCTGCCGAGGAGCCGACGCGCGTGATGCCTGCCGTGCAGGAGGAGCCTGCCGCGCAGGTGCCGGAAGAGGACGACAGACAGGACAAGCAGGAAAAGAAACGTCACAGATTCTCTCTCTTCAGTCGCTATGAAGACGATGACGAGGAAGAGGAAGACGATGAGGAGGAAGAAGACGACGAGGAAGACGACGACGATGACGACGGCGGTTTCCGCGGACTCTTCCATAAATAAGCTATGAAGACCCACAAGGCGGTTCGGATCACGGTGCAGAGCGTGCTGATTGCGCTGCTGATCGGTGCGGATCAGCTTCTCAAGATCTGGGCGCAGCGCTCGCTTGCGGGGCGCGTTCTTTCGGCAGACGGCTTTATGGCGCTGCGCGTCGTGCGCAATACCGGCGCGGCGTTCAGTATGCTTTCCGGCGAAACGTCGATCCTCATCTGGGGAACCGGCGCGGTGCTACTGGGCTGTCTCGCGTACCTGTTTTTCGGTCGCGGCAGGAGCCGTCTCGGCGATGCGGCGCTGCTGCTTGTGATTGCGGGCGGCGCAGGCAATCTGATCGACCGTATCCGGCTGGGTTATGTGATTGACTATATTGAACCGCTGTTTGTGGACTTTGCCGTATTCAACTTTGCGGACTGTCTGATTACGGTCGGCGCCGCGCTGCTGGTGGTATGGACGATCCTCGGCGCACGGCGTGACAAGGCGGGAAAGGCAGAATCGTGAGATCATTTATTGTGCCGCGGGATGCTGCAGGGGAGCGCGTGGACAAGGTTTTGTCGCAGCTTGAGCCGCAGTGGTCCCGCGCATTTATCCAGAAGATGCTTGCCGAAGGGCGCGTGCATGTACGCGGCAGCGCCGTGAGCAAGAGTTACAAATGCGGGCCGGATGATCATCTGGACGTGGACGATCCGCCGCTGCAGCCGATTGCGGCTGAGGCCCAGGACATCCCGCTGGACATCCGGTACGAGGACGACGATCTGCTCGTTGTCAACAAGGCGCGCGGCATGGTCGTGCATCCTGCGCCCGGCAATCCGGACGGTACGCTGGTCAACGCGCTGCTGCACCATTGCGGCGGCAGTCTGTCCGGCATCAACGGCGAGATCCGGCCGGGCATCGTGCACCGTATCGACAAGGATACCAGCGGTCTTCTGATCGTGGCCAAGACCGACGCCGCGCACCGCGCGCTCGCGCAGCAGATCAGTGCGCACACCTTCCGCCGCGAATACCGCGCCGTGCTGCACGGACATTTCCGCGAGCAGACGGGGACGGTCCATGCGCCGATCGGGCGCAGCGAGAAGGATCGCAAAAGGATGTGCGTGACGCAGAAGAATGCACGTGATGCCGTGACGCATTACGAGATTCTCGAAGAGCTCGGCGCGTTTTCTTACGCTGCGCTGCGGCTGGAGACCGGCCGCACACATCAGATCCGCGTACACATGGCGTACATCGGGCATCCCGTGGCGGGAGACCCGGTTTACGGGCCGAAAAACGGCGTGACAGAACTGCACGGCCAGTGCCTGCACGCAGGATTGATCGGATTCACACACCCGGCCGACGGCCGGTATATCGAGATAGTTTCGGAGCTTCCGCCCTATTTTGAGGACTTTTTGCAGAAGCTGCGCAACCGGTTTGGGAGAGAGACGTATGCAGAGGGATAGCAAGATCATTGTGATTATCACATCCGCCATCGCGGCCATCGCGATCTGCGTGCTGCTGTTTCTGGGTATTCACTACCTGTTCGGTAACCCGGCAGGATGGATATTCAAGGCGGACATGAGGAGCTTTACGGTCGTGAGCGGCGGAGATTACTCGGCGCAGGAGATCGCGAATCAACTGCGGGATATGCGCGAGAACGAACTGACGTACAAGCGCATTTCCGACAAGGTTTTCTGTGCCGTGGGCGGCGAGGAAGTCTATGACGAGCTTGACAGGATGATGGCAGGTCAGGGCTTTGAGTTTATCGGCTGCGACGGCAATCTGCAGAATATGCGCTGCTACTACAAGGACGGCAAGGCCTGCTGGGTGCGCGTGGAGTTTGACATCAACGGCGTGTGGAGCCTGTGGAACATCGGTAATTTATTCGACTATGATTTAGCCAAAGAAGGCTATAAGAATATGGAGTAATTTTGGAGGTGGCTGTATTGAACGCAGCAGAAAAAAAGAGTTTGCAAATCACCGCCTGCAAGGTGCGTATGGGCATCGTGGAGAGCGTATTTCAGGCGAAGTCCGGCCATCCCGGCGGCAGTCTGTCCGCGGCGGATATCGTGACGTATCTGTACTTCAAGGTCATGCGTATTGACCCGCAGAACCCGCGTTGGGAGGATCGTGACCGTTTTGTGCTCTCAAAGGGACACATTTCCCCGTGTCTGTACGCTGTGCTTGCACACCGCGGCTTCTTCCCGGTGGAAGAGCTCAAAACCTTCCGCAAGGTGGAGTCGAGACTGCAGGGACATCCGAGCATGCACTACACGCCCGGCGTGGACATGAGCTCCGGCTCGCTCGGCCAGGGCATCTCGACCGCAGTCGGCATGGCGCTCGGCGCGAAACTTGCCAAGAAAGACATCCGCGTCTACACCGTGCTGGGCGACGGCGAGATCGGCGAAGGACAGGTCTGGGAAGCGGCGATGTACGCCTCGGCCAAGAAACTGGATAACCTTGTCGCCGTGATCGACAACAACAACCTGCAGATCGACGGCACGCTCGAAGAGGTCAACTCGCCCTATCCGATCCCCGAAAAGTTTGCGGCATTCGGCTGGAACGTTGTGGAGATCGACGCGCATGACTTCGACCAGATCGAGGATGCGTTTGTGCAGGCGGCCGCCTGCAAGGGCAAGCCCACCGCGATCATTGCCAAGAGCATCAAGGGCAAGGGCGTTTCCTTCATGGAGAATCAGTGCAAGTGGCACGGTTCCGCACCCAATGCGGAGCAGTACGCCGTCGCAATGCAGGATCTGACCGCCGCGCTTGCGGAATTGGAGGGTTAATCATGGCAGATATCGTAAAAATCGCAACCCGTGACAGCTATGGAAAGGCGCTCGTAGAGCTGGGCGCCGTCAACGATAAAATTGTCGTTCTCGACGCAGACCTTGCCGCGGCGACCAAGACGGCCGGCTTCAAAGCGGCTTATCCGGACAGATTCTTTGACAGCGGCATTGCCGAGAGCAATATGATGTGTGTGGCAGGCGGCCTTTCCACGATGGGCTTTACCGTGTTCGCCAGCACGTTCGCCATGTTTGCGGCCGGACGCGCGTTCGAGCAGGTGCGCAACACCATCGGCTATCCGCATCTCAACGTAAAGATCGGCGCCACGCACGCGGGCATCTCCGTCGGCGAGGACGGCGCGAGCCACCAGTGCTGCGAGGATATCGCGCTGATGCGCACGATCCCCGGCATGACGATCATCAACCCGGCCGACGACGTGGAAGCGCGCCAGGCCGTATATGCCGCCGCCGCGATGGAAGGTCCCGTTTATATGCGCTTCGGCAGACTTGCCGTTCCGGTGATTTTCGATGCGGATTACAAATTCGAGATCGGCAAGGGCGTGCAGCTCGTCGACGGCACCGACGTGACGATTATCGCCACCGGCCTGATGGTCGGTGAGGCGCTGGCCGCCGCGGAACTGCTGAAGGCGGAGGGCATTTCCGCCGCCGTGGTCAACATGGCGACCATCAAGCCCATCGACCGCGACATCATTGTGAATGCCGCAAAGAAGACCGGCGCGATAGTGACGGCCGAGGAGCACAACATCATCGGCGGTCTCGGCGGCGCTGTTGCCGAGGTCGTGTGCGAGACCGTGCCCGTGCCTGTGGTGCGTCTGGGCGTGGAGGACACGTTCGGCCGTTCGGGTCCCGCGGTGGAGCTGCTGCACGTGTTCGGACTGGACGCGGCGCACATCGTCGAAAAGGCGAAGGCAGCCGTTGCCATGAAGAAATAATTACAGAGAGTAAGAGTGTTTGCTGTCTGGTGAAAGATCCGGACAGCATTTTCCCTGTATGGAGGGACGTATGCATACACAGACGGACGATGTCATTTTTGCAAGATCCATGTTCGGCGGATTCAACCGCAAGGATGTGATCGACTATATCGAAACGCTGCAGCAGAAGATTGCGCAGGGCGCGGACGACGAGCTGCGCGGGCAGATCGACGCGCTGCGTGCGGAGCGTGACGCACTGGCTGCGGAAGCGAAGTCTCTGCGCGAGCAGATCACACAGCTTCGCGCGCAGCTGCGCGTGGAGCAGACGGCGAACGCACTGCTCGACGAGCAGCGTCGCGGCGAGCCGGAGGAATCGTTCTCCGCCGAGGCTGAGAGCGTAGCGTCGGACGATCCGAAGGAGCTGTCCATGCGCGATGTCGACGATATGGTAAAAAAATATTTCGGCTGAAAACCGAAAACGAAGGATAATTTCGATGGCAGAGCATAGGATTAACGTAGAGGAACTCAAAGAAAAGATCCCGCTGCTGCAGGCGGGCGACCGGGTTTATTTGTCCGGCGTGGTCTACACATCGCGCGATGCGGCGCACAAGCGCATCGTTTCGCTCCTGGACGCGGGAGAGCCGCTGCCGTTTGATCTGCGCGGCGCATGCATTTATTATGCAGGCCCGACGCCGGCGGAGCCCGGCGCGGTGATCGGAAGCTGCGGACCCACGACGTCCGGCCGCATGGACAGGTTTGCGCCGCGTCTGCTGGACGAAGGACTGCTGGCCATGATCGGCAAGGGGCAGCGCTCGGCCGAGGTGGTCTCCGCCATCGTGCGCAACGGCGCCGTATACCTGTGCGCCGTCGGCGGCGCAGGCGCGCTGGCTGCGCAGAGTATCCGCTCCTGCAAGGAGATCGCGTTTCAGGATCTGGGATGTGAAAGCGTCAAACGTCTGGAGGTACAGGATTTCCCTTTGATCGTCGCCATAGACAGCCGGGGAAATGATTTATTTGTGAGGTAGCTATGCCGCTTGTCCCGTTTCTGCGGGAAACCCTGCACGATCCGCCGCTGCTTGCAACGGCGCTGCTGATTCTCGGCGTCGTATTCGTCAACGGATGGACGGACGCGCCCAATGCGATTGCCACCTGCGTGAGCACGCGCTGTATGCCTGCGCGTGCGGCGGTGCTGATGGCAGCCGGATGCAATCTGCTGGGCGTTCTGGTGATGACGCGCGTGAGCGCGGGCGTTGCGCAGACGATCTACAGTATCGCCGACTTCGGCGGCGACCGCGGCCGTGCGCGCATTGCGCTGTGCGCGGCGATGACGGCCATCGTGCTGTGGGCGGTTGCGGCATGGGCATTCGGCATACCGACCAGCGAAAGTCACGCGCTCGTTGCCGGCGTATCCGGCGCGGCCGTGGCGCTGGGCGGTTTCGGCGCACTGCACGGCGCAGCATGGGGCAGGGTACTGTTCGGTTTGGTTTTTTCCGCCGTGCTCGGCTTTGCATCCGGGTTTGCGCTCGTCAAGGCGGTGGCGCGGCTGTTTCGGAATGTGCGTCTTGCGCCGGCGCAGCGCTTTTTCCGCGCGGCGCAGATTTTCGGCGGCGCGGCAATGGCGTTCATGCACGGCGCGCAGGACGGACAAAAATTCATCGGCATTTTTCTTTTGGGTATTTCTCTCTCCGGCGGATCGTCCGGATTTGCCGTTCCGCTGTGGCTGATGCTGCTGTGCGCGTCGGTCATGGGACTGGGCACGAGCATCGGCGGATACAGGATCATCAAATCCGTCGGCATGGACATGGTTCGGCTGGAGAAATACGAAGGCTTTTCGGCGGACGTCGCCGGCGCGTTCTGCCTGCTTGTATCCACGGTGACGGGACTGCCCGTCAGCACAACGCATACCAAGACGACGGCGATCATGGGCGTGGGCGCGGCCAGACGCGTGCACGGCGTGCGCTGGAGCGTGGCGCGGGATATGGCGGCGGCATGGCTGCTGACGTTTCCCGGCTGCGGGGCGGTCGGCTACCTGACGGCGCTGCTGTTTGAAAAGCTCTTTCATTGAGAGGAAAATCTGCCATGCAAAAGACGCGCAAGCGCGATTATTTCCGCACACTGGAGCGTCAGTCCGCCTACGGCGTACAGGCGGCAAAAATCCTGAAGGCGTTTCTTTCGGATTTCGACGTGTTCCGCATGCCCGAAACGGTGCGCGAGATGCACCGCATCGAGCAGGAAGCGGACGCGGTACGCCGGGAAATGACGGAGAGTCTTGCGCGCGAGTTTCTGCCGCCGATCGAGCGTGAGGATATTCTGCATCTGTCCATGCGGCTCGACGACGTGACGGACGCCGCGGACGATACGCTGCGGCATCTGTATATGTTCAATATCGACACGGTTCTGCCCGACGCGCCTGCGCTTGCGGAAGCGGCGCTTGCCTGCTGCACTGCGCTGCACGAAGCGGTCTGCGCGTTCCGGGATTTCAAAAAAATCGACCGTCTTCGCGCGCTGCTCGTCCCCGTGCATACATGGGAGAGCCGCAGCGATGATTTATATACCGAGAGCGTACGCACGCTCTACTGCACGACAAACGATCCGCGCCAGCTTCTGCGCTGGACGCAGATCTACGGCAATCTCGAAAGCTGCTGCGATATTTGCGAGCAGGCTGCGGACGTGATGGAAACCGTGATGTTTAAAAATGCTTAAGCTTATAAATTGTCAGATCATTTGTTTTTTGAAAAACAACGTTTTAGTAAAACAATCAGGAAGGGAACCAAAATGGCATACCCAATCGTAGCAATCGTCGGTCGGCCGAACGTGGGCAAATCCACGCTCTTCAACAAGCTGACCGGCAGCAGACTGTCCATAGTGGACGATACGCCCGGCGTGACGCGCGACCGGATCTACGGCGAGTGCGAGTGGCTCGGCCGCACGTTCCTGCTTGTAGACACCGGCGGCATCGAGCCGTTTTCGGAGGACATTATTCTCTCACAGATGCGTCGTCAGGCGCAGCTTGCGATCGACAGCGCGGACGTGATCGTGCTGGTCACGGACGTACGCACCGGCGTGGTGGCAACGGACGCGGAAGTCGCGCAGATGCTGCAAAGAAGCGGCAAACCCATCGTGCTGTGCGTCAACAAGTGCGACGGAATCGGCGATCTGCCGGCGGAGTTTTATGAGTTTTACAATTTAGGCCTCGGCGATCCGATCGCCGTTTCATCCGTGCACGGCCACGGCACGGGCGATCTGCTGGACGAAGTGCTGCGTTATTTGCCCGAGGCCGAAACGCCGGACGACGAAGACGACCGCATCCGCGTGGCGGTGATCGGTAAGCCCAACGTCGGCAAGTCGTCGCTGGTCAACGCGATCTGCGGCGAGAACCGCATGATTGTCTCCGACATTGCCGGCACCACGCGCGACGCGACGGACACAGCCGTCGAAAACGAGTACGGCAAGTTTATTTTTATTGATACGGCAGGTCTGCGGCGCAAGAGCCGCGTCGATACCGCGATTGAGAAGTATTCCGTTATCCGCGCCCGCATGGCGGTGGAGCGTGCGCAGGTTTGCGTTATCATGATCGACGCGACCGAGGGCTTCACCGAGCAGGACTCGAAGGTCGCGGGTATCGCGCACGAGCAGGGAAAGGCATGCATCATCGCGGTCAACAAGTGGGACGCGGTGGAAAAAGACGGCAGGACGATGGACGGCTACCGCAAGAAACTGATGAACGACTTTTCGTTCATGTCCTATGCGCCGATCATCTTCATCTCGGCCAAAACGGGGCAGCGGCTCGACCGCCTGTTCGAGCTGATCAAATACGTCGACGACCAGAACGCCATGCGCGTCAAAACCGGCCGGCTCAACGAGATTCTCGCCGCCGCGACGACGCGCGTGCAGCCGCCCACGGACAAGGGCAGGCGGTTGAAGATCTACTACATGACGCAGGCGTCCACACGCCCGCCGACGTTCGTCTGCTTCGTCAACCGCAAGGATCTGTTCCACTACAGCTACCAGCGCTATCTCGACAACCAGATCCGCGAGGTGTTCGGCCTTGAGGGTACGCCCACGCGCTGGATTATCCGCGAAAGAGAGCAGAAGTCATGAGAATCCTCGGCATCGACCCCGGCTATGCCATCGTCGGCTACGGCGTGATCGACTATCAGAACACGCGGTTTTCCGTTGTGGACTACGGCGCGATATTGACCGAAGCGGGCACGCCCTTCAATGTCCGGCTTGAACAGATTTATGATGAAGCATGCGCGATCATGCAGCGATGGAAGCCCGAAGCGATGGCGATTGAAAAGCTGTTTTACAACACGAACGCCAAGACGGTCATCGACGTCGGACAAGCACGCGGCGCGCTGATTTTATCCGCGCAGAAATGCGGCCTGCGCATCGCCGAGTACACGCCGCTGCAGGTCAAGCAAAGTGTGGTGGGCTACGGCAGAGCGGAAAAGAAGCAGGTGCAGGAAATGACCAAGCTGATCCTGAGCCTTCCCAAAATTCCCAAGCCAGACGACACGGCTGACGCGCTGGCGATTGCGATCTGCCACGCCCATGCGGGCGGTTCGGCTTTTGCCGGTGGGATCGACCCGTCGCGCATCCGAAACGGAATCTGAAAGAAAACGCGGGAGATTTATAAATTATGATATACAGTCTGACCGGAAAAATCGTACATACGGACGTGTCCGGCGTGGCCGTGCAGTGCGGCGGCGTGGCGTTTTACTGCGCCGCGTCCTTCAATACGCTGCGGCGCATCGGCTCAGTCGGCGCGGACGTAACGCTGTACACGTACCTGAGCGTGCGTGAGGACGCGATGGATCTGTACGGCTTTTACGACACGCAGGAATTGACGTGCTTCAAGCTGCTGATCGGTGTGACGGGCGTCGGTCCCAAGGCCGCACTGGCGATCCTTTCACAGCTTGAGCCGGAGAAGCTGGCGCTGTGCGTGGCGTCCGGCGACGCCAAGAGCATCACCAAGGCGCAGGGCGTGGGCAACAAGCTCGCGCAGCGTGTCGTACTGGAGCTCAAGGATAAGTTCAAGGCGGAGACGTCGGCCGCGTTCGGCGCGGACGTTGAAGCGGCTGGCGTTGCGAACGCGAGCGCCAGCTGCGAGGAAGCGGTCGCCGCGCTGGAAATGCTCGGCTACAGCCGCAGCGAGGCGTCGGCGGCGGTCGGCAAGCTCGACAGCGCGCTGCCGACGGAGACGCTGATCCGGCAGGCGCTGCGCAATTTGTCCAAGCTATCCTGAGACAAAGTGGAGTAAAATAGTATGGAATCGGATTTTGAAAACAGAATCGTAGCGCCCGAATACACGCCCGACGACCGAGATGTGGAGTTGAGCCTGCGCCCGCGCAGACTCAGCGAATACATCGGGCAGGAAAAGGTCAAAGAGAACCTGAAAGTATTCATCGAGGCGGCCAAAAAACGCGGCGAAAGCCTCGACCATGTGCTGCTGTACGGCCCGCCCGGACTGGGCAAGACGACGCTTTCCGGCATCGTGGCCAATGAGATGGGCGTCAATCTGCGCGTGACGAGCGGCCCCGCAATCGAAAAACAGGGTGACCTTGCGGCGCTTCTGACGAATTTGAGCGAGGGCGACATCCTCTTTATCGACGAAATACACCGCCTCAACCGCAGCGTCGAGGAGGTGCTCTATCCCGCGATGGAGGACAACGCGCTCGACATCATCATCGGCAAAGGTCCCTCCGCGCGTTCGATCCGGCTCGATCTGCCGCGCTTTACGCTGGTGGGCGCCACGACGCGCGCCGGGCAGCTTTCCGCCCCGCTGCGCGACCGCTTCGGCGTGATCTTCCGCCTGGAACTGTATACGCCGGAAGAACTGGCCATGATCGTGCGCCGCAGCGCGGATATTCTGGGCGTCGACATCGACGAGGCGGGCGCGCTGGAGATCGCCTCCCGTTCGAGAGGCACGCCGCGTATTGCAAACCGCCTTCTCAAGCGTGCGCGCGACTTCGCGCAGGTCATCGGCGGCGGCAGAATTGACGCGGACAACGCGCGCATTGCGCTTGACCGCATGGAGATCGACCGTCTGGGACTTGACGCAATCGACCGGCTGATTCTCACGTCCATGATCCGCAATTACAACGGAGGCCCTGTGGGACTCGATACGATAGCGGCCGCGATCGGCGAGGAAGCGGTCACGATCGAGGACGTGTACGAGCCGTATCTGATGCAGATCGGCTTCCTGTCCCGCACGCCGCGCGGACGTGTGGTCACGCCTGCGGGCTATGCGCACGTAGGCATCCCCATGCCCGGTCAGCAGCAATTATTCTGACGCGAAATATAGAAATCTCAACATCACCTGAAAGGATGCGTGTAAAAATGGGCAGACTGTTCGGAACAGACGGCGCACGCGGCATAGCCAACAAGGAACTGACGTGCGAGCTTGCGATGCAGATCGGCAGAGCCGCAGCCATGGTGCTTGCGGCAAAGCATATCACCCGTCCGCGCGTGATGATCGGCAAGGATACGCGTATGAGCTCGGATATGCTCGAGTCCGCGATTGCGGCAGGTTTGTGCTCGGTGGGCGCGGACGTGCTGCTGCTGGGCGTGGTGCCGACGCCGGCCGTTGCTTATCTGGTGCGAGAGAAGGGGTACGATGCGGGCGTGATGATTTCCGCCTCGCACAATCCCTGTGAATATAATGGTATAAAGATTTTTAAGTCCGACGGATACAAGCTCCCGGACGCGGTCGAGGAGCAGATCGAGCAGATCATCCTCGACGAGGCTGCCGTTCCGCCGGTGCGCATTGGCGGCGACGTGGGTACAGTGCGTTCCGATCCCGCCATGCGCGAGGAATATATCCGCCACGTTTACCGCACGTCCGACTATATATTTGCCGACATGCACATTGCGCTCGACTGCGCCAACGGCAGCGCGGCGTATACCGCGCCGAAGCTGTTTACCGATCTCGGCGCACAGTGTGAACTGCTCGCCTGTGAGCCGGACGGCGTCAATATCAACCGCGACTGCGGCTCGACGCATCTTCAGAATCTGCAAAGTTATGTGCGCGAACATCATTTGGACGCGGGGTTTGCCTTCGACGGCGACGCGGACAGACTGCTGTGTGTGGACGCTGAGGGCAACGTTGTGGACGGCGACAAGATCATCTGCATCTGCGCGTCCGACCTGAAAGCGCGCGGCAAGCTCAGAAACGATACGGCTGTCGTGACCGTGATGAGCAATATGGGACTGCGCAAATTCTGTGAAGAGCGCGGCATCCGCACGGAAAACACCAAGGTCGGCGACCGGTATGTGCTTGAGAACATGCTGCAAAACGACTATGTGCTCGGCGGCGAACAGTCGGGACATGTGATCTTTCTCGACTATGCCAATACCGGCGACGGACAGCTCACGGCGGTGCAGGTGCTGAATGTGATGAAACGCACCGGCCGCACGCTGGCGTCTCTTGCGTCCGAAATGGAAGTATTCCCGCAGGTTCTGCAGAACGTCCGCGTGTCCAACATGGGCAAGATCCGTTTGGCGACCGATCCCGAGGTGCAGGCGGCGATTGCCGAGGCAGAGAAGGAGCTGGGCGAGAGCGGGCGAGTGCTCGTGCGCGTGTCCGGCACAGAGCCGCTTGTGCGCGTCATGCTCGAGGGCAAGGATCGTGCGCTGATCGAAAAGCTGTGCGGCGAGATTGCGGAGGTTGTCCGCGAAAGACTGATCTGATGTTAAAACAGAAAGGAAAACACAAGGACGTTCATTATGAGAATCGCAGACAAATGGCAGGACTACGAACTGATTGACTGTTCCGACGGGGAACGTCTGGAGCGCTGGGGCGAGACGATCTTGATTCGTCCCGACCCGCAGGTCATCTGGAAACCGGAAAAGACGAACGAACTCTGGCGGCAGGCGAACGGCCGGTATATCCGCTCCAATACGGGCGGCGGCCGCTGGACGCTGTACAAGGACGTGCCCGGCTACTGGACGATCGGTTACGGAGAACTGCGTTTCAATATCAAAACGATGGGCTTCAAGCACACCGGCCTGTTCCCGGAGCAGGCGGTCAACTGGGATCGGACGATGGAGCTGATCCGCTCTGCCGACCGTCCGGTCAGCGTGCTCAACCTGTTCGCCTATACCGGCGGCGCGACCGTCGCCGCGCTCAAGGCCGGCGCGTCGGTCGTGCACGTGGACGCGTCCAAGGGCATGGTTACGTGGGCCAAGGAGAACGCCGTGCGTTCGGGCGTTGCGGACAGACCGGTGCGCTGGATCGTGGACGACTGCATGAAATTTGTGCAGCGCGAGATCCGCCGCGGCAACCGCTACGACGTCATCATCATGGACCCGCCGTCCTACGGCCGCGGCCCGAACGGCGAGGTCTGGACGCTTGAGGATAAGATCTACGATTTTGTGCAGAACTGCATCTCGCTTTTGTCGGATAACGCTCTGATGATGCTCATCAATTCGTACACGGCGGGACTCGCGCCCTCCGTCATGCAGTATATTCTCGGCACGGGCGTTCTGCCGCGGCTGGGCGGCGTCGTCGAATGTGATGAGATCGGTCTTCCGGTCACGGCAACCGGCATGGTGCTTCCGTGCGGCGCATCCGCATTCTGGATCAACAAATAACAGCCTATGGACAAGATTATTGAACTGAAAAACGTCAGTTTTGTGTACGACACGCAGGAGGAGCAGAAGCCTGCGCTGCGAAACGTGTCGCTGGACGTGCGCCGCGGCGAGTTTCTCGCCGTGATCGGGCACAACGGTTCCGGCAAGTCCACGCTCGCAAAGCTGCTCAACGCCATACTGCTGCCGACCGAGGGACAGGTGCTTGTGGAGGGTATGGATACCGCAGACGAGGATCTGGTCTATGAGATCCGCCGCCGCGTCGGCATGGTGTTTCAGAACCCGGACAATCAGATCGTCGCCACAATTGTGGAGGATGACGTGGCGTTCGGCCCCGAGAACCTGGGCGTACCGCCGGCCGAGATCCGGCAGCGCGTGGACGATGCGCTGCGTGCCGTCGGTATGTACGAGTTCCGCGGCGCCGAGCCGCACAAGCTCTCCGGCGGTCAGAAACAGCGTGTGGCCGTCGCGGGCGTGATCGCCATGCGCACCGACTGCATCATCTTTGACGAATCCACGGCCATGATCGACCCCAAGGGACGGCGCGAGGTGCTGGAAACGGCGAAACGCCTGTGCCGGGAAATGGGCATCACGGTTGTGATGATTACACATTTTATGGAAGAGGCCGTGCAGGCCGACCGCGTCGTCGTGCTCGACAGCGGCCGTGTCGCGGCCGAGGGCGTGCCGTCCGAGGTGTTTGCGGACAGCGCGCTGTTGCGCCGCACGGGGCTGGAGCTGCCGTTTGCGGCAAAACTTGCCGGCAAAATCCGCACTGCGGGCGTACCGCTGCCGGATGGACTGCTCACGCCGGATTCCGTCGCCGACGCGCTGTTTGCCGCGGCGCAGGAAGCGGAGGTGATCTGATGGCAGAGTTGGAGGTACGCAGCCTGACGCACCGCTACGGTGCGAAACACATGCCGCAGGTCACGGCGGTCAAGGACGTCAGTCTGCGCGTGCAGGCGGGCGAGCTGCTGGGCGTGATCGGACACACCGGTTCCGGCAAGTCCACACTGATCCAGCATTTCAACGGGCTTTTAACGCCTACGAGCGGCGAGGTGCTGCTCGACGGCGAAAACATATTCCGGGACAAGCAGGCGACGCGTGCCGCGCGCTTTCGCGTGGGACTCTGCTTTCAGTATCCCGAATACCAATTGTTTGAAGAGACGGTCTATAAGGACATCGCGTTCGGTCCGCGCAACATGCAGCTCCCGCAGGACGAGATCGACCGGCGCGTGCGCCGTGCCGCGCAGTTCGTGGAGCTGCCGGACGCGCTGCTGGAAAAGTCGCCGTTTGACCTGTCGGGCGGTGAGAAACGCCGTGCGGCGATTGCGGGCGTGCTTGCGATGGAGCCGGAGATTCTGGTGCTCGACGAGCCGACCGCGGGACTCGACCCCAAGGGACGCGAGACGATCCTTTCTCTGGTCGCCGACTATCGCCGCCAGACCGGCAGCACGGTGATTCTGGTCTCGCACAGCATGGAGGACATTGCGCGCCTTGCGACGAAGGCGCTGGTGATGAACCGGGGCGAGGTTGCGCTCTACGGCACGGTGGACGAGGTGTTTTCACAGGGCGAGCGGCTGGTCGCCATGGGACTGGACGTGCCGGCGGTGACGCGCATTTTCCTGTCGTTGCGCGAGCGGGGTTTGCCCGTGCGCACCGACGTGTACACGCTCGAGCAGGGCGCCGCAGAGTATCTGCGCCTGTTCGGAAAGGGGGCGCGCGCATGATCCGGGACGTCGCAATCGGGCAATACCTGCCCGGTCATTCCTTCCTGCACAAGATGGACGCGCGTGTCAAAATCGTCTGCACGCTCGCGTTTATCATTGCTATCTTTCTGTGCAAGAATTTCTGGTCGCTGGGACTGATGGTGTTCGCGGCGCTTGTGATGACGCTGCTCTCGCGCGTACCATTCGGACAGCTTCTGCGTTCGCTGCGGCCGGTGGCGTTTATTCTGCTGTTCACGGCGATTCTCAACCTGTTCTATACCAAGGCCGGCAACGTTCTCTGGCACTGGAAGATTTTCACGCTCACGGACAGGGGCATCTACACAGCCGTCTTTATGGCGGTGCGCATTCTCAGTCTCATCAGCGTCAGCGCGCTGCTGACGTTTACCACGACGCCGACCGCGCTCACGGACGGCATCGAAAAGCTGCTCTCTCCCCTGAAGCTGGTCAAGGTGCCGGTGCATTCTCTGGCCATGATGATGACGCTCGCGCTGCGGTTCATTCCGACGCTGATCGAGGAGATTGACCGCATCATGAGCGCGCAGAAGGCGCGCGGCGCAGATCTGGAGACCGGCGGTTTTATCCGCCGCGCCAAGGCGCTTCTGCCGATTCTCATTCCGCTGTTTGTTTCGGCGTTTCGCCGCGCGTACGATCTGGCTTACGCGATGGAGTGCCGCTGCTACCGCGGCGGCGAGGGGCGCACGCGCATGAAGCAGATGCGCATGGGTGTGCGCGACGGCGTCGCAATCGCGCTGTTTGCCGCGCTGACAGCCGGAATCTTTCTGCTCAATCATTTCTTTGCTCATCTGATATAGGGCAACACCGCACAAATCGTGGCGCACGCCTTGCTTGAATCTGTTTCCGTCAAGCTGCACAAAAATATCTTGACTTGCGTTAGCAAGCCTGCGATCTTTTTGTACAACCTGACGAAAAATCTTACTTTGCAATCCGCACACCCCAATTGTGCGGTGTTGCCATAGGAGTAGCCATGCGCAATTTATTGGTGACCATGCGGTACGACGGAACGGCATACCACGGCTGGCAGGTGCAGGAAAACGCCGTGACCGTGCAGCAGACATTTCAGGACGCGCTCGAGACGATCTTCGGCGCGCGTCTGCCGGTGACGGGCTGCTCGCGCACGGATG
This sequence comes from Clostridia bacterium, assembly GCA_017450005.1. Lineage (GTDB taxonomy): Bacteria > Bacillota > Clostridia > Oscillospirales > Acutalibacteraceae > UBA1425. The sequence continues at coordinate 5,848 of JAFSYM010000002.1, read as the reverse complement.
CGGGCGTGCATGCCGAAATGTACTGCTGCAATTTCCGCACCGAATCGTCGATTTCCTGCGACAAGCTGCCGCTTGCGCTCAACGCGAATCTGCCGGACGACATCGGCGTTTATGCCTGCCGCGAGGTGCCGCCGGATTTTCACGCGCGATACAGCTGCGCTTCCAAGCGATACCGTTATCTGCTGCACAACAGTCCGTACCGCAATCCGTTTGCCGTGGGGCGCGCGACGGTTTACCGCGCGCCGCTGGACGAGGCGTTTCTGCATGCGCAGGCGCAGAGCTTTCTCGGCACACACGACTTTGCGTCGTTCGCGGCTGCGGGCGGCAGCGTCGAGGACACGGTGCGCACCGTGCAGGACGCGCGTGTGCACCGCGACGGCGATACGGTGATTTTTGAGGTGCAGGCGGACGGCTTTTTGTACAACATGGTGCGCATCATGGTTGGCACGCTGCTGGGAATATCCGAGGGCAAAATCGAAGCCGGCAGTATTCCGCAGATTCTCCGCGCGTGCGACCGCGGCCGCGCCGGCATAACCGTACCGCCGCAGGGACTGTATCTGCAAAAAGTATTCTATACATTGGATGTGGAATAATGGAAGAAAAAAAGACACGCAAAAAGACGAATAGTATTATCCGTACGATCGTAATTGTAACGCTCGCGGTTCTGATCGCCGTTTTCGGCGCGCTGTATGCCGTGTCCCGCACGGTCGCGCGCGTTCAGCTGTCCAATCTGGCGGATGCGTTTGACGCTTTTTCCGCCAAGGATTCCAGCGCTTTTCCGTATGTGACGGACGCGGGCGCTGTGGTGCGTATGGTGTCGATCGGTTCGGGCATCGGCGTTCTGCGCACGGACAAACTGGAGATCCTGACGGCCTCCGGCGCTGTGCTGCAATCGGTAAGGCACACATACACGATGCCGGCGCTGGACGAGCACGGCGGACGTGTGCTGCTGTATGACCGCGGCGGGACGCGCTATATGCTGCTGAGCAAGACCAAGACGCTGTACACAGGCGAGACGGAAAAGCCGATTCTGACGGCGGCGCTTAGCGAGGACGGGCGGTTTGCGGTTGCGACGACGTCCGACAACGCCAAGAGCTTGCTGACCGTTTACGAATCCTCCGGCGAAGCATTCTTTCAATATAAATGCGTTGCGGAATATGTGACGGACATTGCCTTTACGCAGGAAGGCGTTGCGCTGACCGTGACGGGCGTCAAGGATGCTGCGTCGTATTCACGCCTTCTGACGCTGCATTTCAAGAAAACCGAGCCGGCTGCCGACGTCATGTACAAGGATATGACGCTGTTTCATGTTTCGTGCAGCGGCAGCACAGTGATGGCGTGCGGCGATTCCGCGATTGAGACGCTGCGGCATAACCAGCAGCAGCCGGATCAGTCGTTCGGCAGCGACACGCTGCAGTTTTTCTGCAGTGAGGCGGGCGGCAAGGCGACGCTCGTGCTGCTGACATACGGCAACGAGCACAGAACGCATTTGCGCGGTTTTCGCAGAAACGGCGAAATAGACTTCGACGCCGACTGCAGGCAGAAGCTGATCGATGCATCACGCAGCGATACATACACCTGCGTGCTCACAGACGGCGCCGTACTGACCTACAACAATTCCGGCTCGCAGGTCGGAAAGCTGACGCTCACGCAGGCGGCACAGAAAATCTGTGTGAGCGGCCGGATGGTATACGTGCTGTTCAACGATCACATCGAGCCGTTCCCTGCTGCCGGGGATCATACGCAAAAGACGGCCGGTTGACGCTTTTGCGCGCTCGTGTTATACTAAGCCTGATAAGGATGGATTGTTTTGGACTATGTGATCCTTTACGCAGTGGACGCTGCGCTGCTGATTCTGCTTCTGATTACCGTTTTGCGCTGTGCGCATCTCGGCCTTGCGCGGTCGCTGGCCGGCATCGTGGCGTGGATTGCCGCCGCTGCCATCGCGCTGCATTTCTGCGCGCCGCTCTCGCAGGCGCTCTACAACCGCTTCCTGCAGCAGCACGTACTGTCTGCCGCACAGGAGAGAATCCACAGCACGATTGATTCGGATGAAGTGGTGGACATCACCACGACGACGATGGACGCGCTGCCCGGATTCGTCATTGATGCGGCCGAGGGGATGGGCGTCGATGTGTCCGCCCTGCGTGAAAAAACCACGCATATGACCGAGATGCAGGACAACGCTGCAGCTGCAATTGAGCAGAACGTACTCGCGCCGATTATCACCGCAGTGCTGAAGATCGTGCTGTTCCTTTTGATGGCAATCCTCATTGCCGCCGTGGCGCAGGCGATCCTGTCGCCGATCGGCAAGGCGCTGCATAAGATGCCTGTCATCGGCGCGACCGACCGTGCGCTCGGCGCGGTGCTGGGTATCCTCAAGGGCGCGGTGCTGGTGTCCGTGCTTGCGATTCTTCTGCATGTGCTCGGCAATATGTTGCAGGGTGCATTCAGCGACGCGGTGCACAATTCCAAAATCGTTTCTTTCATAGCGGAAAGTCCGTTTGCAGACGGAGTTTTCAGATAAAAACAACAGGAAGGGGATTGCGGGTATGCCCGCATCAAGAAGAACATGAGTGATTTCAAGAGCAACATAAAGGGTTTGCTGCAAAATTGGAAGACGGTTCCGAATCTGCTTTCGGCGCTGCGCATTGTGATGGTGCCGATCATGGCGGTGCTGTTTGTGAAAGGCCATCCGATTTGGGCAGTGTTTGTGCTGTTCCTGTCCGGCCTTTCCGACTTTGTCGACGGCAAAATCGCCCGCCGTTTCAACCAGATCAGCGATCTTGGCAAGATTCTTGACCCGCTGGCCGACAAGCTCACGCAGATTACGGTTGCGGTTCTGCTGTACATCTTCTTCCGCAGCGCCGAGTCCTCGCCTGAGATGCGTGCGTTCAGCTGGGTATTTCTGCTGTTCGTCGGCAAAGAGCTGCTGATGGTTGTCGGCAGTGTCGTGCTGCTGACGATGGGACTTCGTCCGGGCGCAGCGGAAATCTACGGCAAGGTTGCCACGTTCATCTTTTATCTTGTGATGCTGTTCATCATTGCGTTCGGCCCGCAGGTCGGCGCGTTCCGCAGCTTCTGGACTGCGCCCGCGATTGTGCTGCAGATTCTTGTGGTACTGTCGGTTGTGCTGTGCTTTGTGGCGCTGTTCAGCTATTTCCCGGGATTGATCCGGCAGTTAAAAGAGCGCAAAAAGAATAAGGAGACCAATTCATGAAACAAGTACTTTGCAGTAAATGCAAAAAGCGTCCCGCGATGTTCTTTATCACCAAGGTCGAAGGGGATAAGAGCACGCAGGAAGGCCTTTGCATGAAGTGCGCCATGGAAATGAACATCGGCCCCATCAAGCAGATGATGCAGAGCATGGGCATTTCCGAGGACGAGATAGAGGGCGTGTCCGAGCAGTACGACGAGCTGTTCGGCGAGGACGGCGCGTTTGAGCCGGGCGGAGCCGGGACGCTGCCGTTTATGCAGATGCCCGGACAGGACGACGAGACGACGCAGACGCCTGCCGCGGATGAAAAGAAAAAGAAACGCCGCAAAGAAAAAGCGGCGGAGAAAGACGGAAAACAAAAGGAACGCAAGTTTCTGTCGACCTATTGTACCGATCTGACCGAAAAAGCGCGCGAAGGCAAGCTCGACCGCATCATCGGCCGCGAGAAGGAAATCGAGCGCACCGTGCAGATTCTTTGCCGCCGCTCCAAGAACAATCCCTGCCTGATCGGCGAGCCCGGCGTGGGCAAAACGGCGATTGCCGAAGGGCTTGCGCTGCGCATTGCGGCGGGCGACGTACCGGTGCGCCTGCTGGACAAGGAGATTCATCTGCTGGATCTGACCGCGCTCGTGGCCGGGACGCAGTTCCGCGGCCAGTTCGAGAGCCGCATCAAGGGGCTGGTTGAGGAAGTGAAGGCCGAGGGCAACATCATCCTCTTCATCGACGAGGTGCACTCGCTTGTCGGCACGGGCGACGCGGAGGGTTCGATGAACGCGGCCAACATTCTCAAGCCCTCGCTTTCCCGCGGCGAGATTCAGATCATCGGTGCGACGACGTTTACCGAATACCGCAAATACATCGAAAAAGACGCCGCATTGGAGCGCCGTCTGCAGCCGGTCAAGGTGGAGGAGCCTTCCATCGACGATACCTGCGAGATGCTTTCCGGCGTCAAGAGCTACTATGAGAATTACCACGGCGTGCACGTGAGTGAAACGCTCATCCGCAAGGCAGTCGTGCTGTCCGAGCGGTATATCACCGACCGTTTCCTGCCCGACAAGGCAATCGACCTGTTGGACGAGGCGTGCACCTGCGCGAATCTGCGCTGCAAGGCGATCGGCGAGCTGGAGCTGTGCCGGCGCAGGATCGACGAGCTGACCGCACAGGAGCAGTCGCTCACAGAGCAGACGGAGAACACGGACTACGAGGAGATCGCGCGGGTCAAATCTGAGCTGATTCTTGAGCAGGAGAACCGCGACCGTCTGGAGCAGGAAGCCGCGGACTGCTATGTAACAGAGGACGATCTGGCGCACGTGATCCAGCTCTGGACGGGCATCCCGGCCAGCAAGATCATCGAGAGCGATATGCGCCGTCTGGCCGGACTTGCGGACAGACTGCGCGAAAAAATCATCGGTCAGGACGAGGCCATCGACGTGGTTTCTGCTGCCGTGCGCCGCAGCCGCGTGCAGATCAGCCCCCGCAGACGTCCGTCGTCGTTCATCTTTGTCGGCCCGACGGGCGTGGGTAAAACGGAGCTGGTCAAGCAGCTTGCCGCAGAGCTTTTCGACACGCCGGAGACGCTGATCCGGCTGGATATGTCGGAGTTTATGGAGAAGCACTCCGTCTCGCGCATCATCGGCTCGCCGCCCGGCTACGTCGGCTACGACGAGGCGGGGCAGCTCACCGAAAAAGTGCGCCGCAAGCCGTACTCCGTCATCCTGTTCGACGAGATCGAGAAAGCGCATCCGGACGTGATGAACGTCCTGCTGCAGATTCTCGACGAGGGACGCATCACCGATGCGCAGGGACGTACGGTCAACTTTGAGAACACTGTGATTATCATGACGTCCAACGCCGGCAGCGACCGGCGCGAGGGTGCTCTCGGTTTCGGCAAGACCAAGCAGGAGGCCTCGACTGAAAAGGCGATGAAAGCGCTGCGAGATTTTCTGCGGCCGGAGTTCATCGGCCGCGTGGACGAGATCGTCGTATTCCATGACCTGACGGACGACGTGCTCGAAAAGATTGCCGACCTGATGCTCAAAGAGCTGGTCGAGCCGCTGCGCGACAAGGGCGTCCGGCTGACCTGGACCGAGGACGTGCCGAAGGCGCTTGCAGCTATGGCAAGCGGGGGAGAGCGGGGCGCGCGCGATCTGCGCAACGCCGTGCGCCGCAACGTCGAGGACAGGATCGCGTCGATCCTGGTCAACCGCCTCGACACGCCGCCGAGCGAGATGCACATCACCGCGTTTGCGGGCGATATTTTTGTGGAAGCCAACTGAATGTAACCAATAGAACAAACGGCGCAGGACGCACCATCGGATGCTGTCCTGCACCGTATTTCTTTGGTTTTTGTCCCGATCTTCACGGTTTTTGTGGGATAACGTTTTTGCCTTGATTCTGATTGTGTGCGCCTTTATGGCGCACGGCAAAAATTGTTTTACTGAAAACTCAAAACGCTATTGTTGTCATGAACATTGACCGAAATAGGCCAAGCAAAGGCTCCCTTGTGTAAAGGGAGCTGTCATGCGATAGCATGACTGAGGGCTCAGACACTCCCGCCGCCAGTGGCGGAGAAAGGGAGTGTCTGAGCAGGAAGAAATAGGGAGAATTGCGAAGCGCTCCAAGCGAGCAAGT